>NZ_JAMQGP010000009.1 GCF_023703465.1 Echinimonas agarilytica
CTAAAGCTGTTTGAGTTTTTGTGGTCAAACTAACAAACCAATCAAGCAGGACAAAAAACTGTTTGCTCGGTTTCGCTTCGCTACACAAGGTAGCAAACAATTTTTAGCCTCTTATTTGGGGCGTTAGGTTTTAAAGGAAGCTATGAGTATTCAACAAATTTCAAGAGATAAATTCGATTCTCTAAATATTGAAAAAATGGGCTTCTTTCCAGAACGAGCTTGGTTTGAATCAACAGATATGGATATTGCTGGGACTGTAATTAAAGATCCTATAGATAAAGACTGGTCTTATGTTGTTCTTGCAAAAGATGAAGATGATATTTATCGATATATCAAAGGAGAAGTAAGTCTTACTTCTCAAGATGAAGCAGAAAGCAAGATTGTTTCAACTATGATGGGGTTAAACGAACAAGGTACCTTTAAAGAAGAACTATATTCTGAGTTAACAGAGGCTCCAGATAAAGAAGAAAAGGTTGTTATAACCACAATTGATAATCAAATAAAGACCTACCTTAAGAAGCACCCTGAAAAAATGTATGATCTATCCCCAAGAAAATTTGAAGAATTGGTTGCTGCTATTTTAAAGGATATGGGATTCGATGTTGAATTAACAAAAGCAACTAGGGATGGAGGGCGAGATATCATTGCATACATTAAAAATTCTGTATGTAGTTACCTGACTCACATTGAATGTAAAAGGTATGCTCCGGAAAATAAAGTTGGCGTAGGAATTATTCGTGAGGTTATGGGAGTCCATCAATTGAGGCAAGCGACAAAAAGCATCATAATTACAACAGGTTTCTTCTCAAAAGATGCTGTTAAAGAAGCAAAAATGGCTGAGAACCATTTAGATCTGAGAGACTTCAATGACCTAAAGTATTGGTTACAAAAGTACTAGACTGCTTTGGCGGTAAAAACCTAACAAGGGTTTTCAAGTCGGACAAATTACAGTTGGCTTTTTGTTCGTGCCTCACTTATTTTAGCCAACTGCAATTTGCCGCTTAAAACGGCGTTATGTGGCAAGGGAAACCTATGCGTTCTGAAAAAATTCAGTGGTGGTTTATAGCAAATGCCAACAAGATGTACGTAATTACTGCTGTATTTAGTTTTATTTTTGTCATGATTTGGGGGAATTACCCTCAATGGGAATATGAAGAAGAAAAAGAAAGTTATGATACTTTCTTTTCAACTATTGATGCTCGGATAAGCTTTGTAAGGCACAGCTCTATAGGCAATAATCTTCGAATTATTCTTGATTTCGATGCGACAGCGCTATCACCCGATGATCTTAAAACTATAATTCCGGGTTATAAGAGTTTAATTCTAAATCGCATTTGCAATAATCAAGATTTCTTGGACGATTTGTACAATGGTTACTATTATGACGTTGATTTAAGAGATATTAGTACCAAATATGTTTTTAAAAACTATTTTAATTTAATAATAAAGTATGAGCGTTGTGCCACATAACAAGTCACTCAAGCAGGACAAATAACAGTTGGTTTTTGCTCCTTCGTCGCTTATTTTAACCAACTATTATTTGCCTCTTAGTGAGGCGTTAGGTGGAACTCTAGAAGGCTGTTTTCTAGATGTGGTTTTTTGATAGGAGAAAGGGAAAACATATGCTACTACAACCTATCAACTCGAGAATGTGCAAGCGCTGTAGGCTTCAATACAACTATCGAGAAGAAATTTGCCCTCATTGCGCACACCTATCAGATGTCGAAGCAATTTACTTAAAAAAACGATACAAAAATGAAATGGTTCAAATGAACTCAGGTACGGCGAATTCATTCCTAGTGTTGTTTTGTGTGGTGGCTTTTTTAATGTTTGTACTGTATTGGTAAAGAGTACACCTAACAAGCACATCAAGGCGCTCGCGAGCTCGCTGGGACGTCAAAACTACGCGGCGATTTAGTTTTGTGCTTCGCAATTTTAACCCAATCGCCGCTACGTTTCGTCGCCCCTTATGCGGGCGTTATAAGTCAAGGAAGGTTCGGTGAAAATATCTATTATCTTGTTTGTTTTAATAACTAGCAGTTTCTCATCCATTGCGAACGAAATAGATCCCAAAGATATCATTGGGATTTGGGGGAATTCAGAAGATGGTGGGAAAACAATTTGGGCATATGATCAATATTTCCCAAATGGTAGCCTTAAATCTTGGGGAAGAATCCCTCAAACACCAATTCAATTTAAAGTTGAAGGCACATACGAAGTAAAACATAAATTCAAAACTAGCAGTTGTTTAACAATTAGCAAAACATCGCATCCTGAGCTAATGCCTGTTGGCGAGCATTGGTGTGATGAAATCATTGAGTTAAACGATAAAGTCTTTGTATATAAAAGTAGTGATGGCGAAATTACAATTCTATATCGTCAAGACTTATAACAAGTCATTCAAAAGGACAAAAAACAGTTGGTTTTTGCTCCTTCGTCGCTTATTTTAACCAACTATTTTTAGCCTCTTAATGAGGCGTTAAATGGTATGGGGATGTATGCAAGTTACGGCAAAGATCGCAATTGTTTTCTCTTTTCTCAGTATAATATCTGGCGTTGGGTTTTTAGCGGTTACATTTTATCAAGACGGGTACGTAGATAATTCCGGTTCATATTGGTCTGGTTTTATTCAGGTTATAATTGCAGTAATTCTCCTTACTACATCTGTACTATATGTAAAGTTAGGGAGTCAATATAAGCGTCACTTTGTGGCATCGTTGGCAGCCTATGCCCTGTTTCTGCTAGATGTGCTGGTCGGTGCTAATACCACTTAACAAGCAAATCTTGTGGAGCGTCTTACGCTTCGCTTCAGCCGCCCACAAATTTGGGCGTTAGTTCAACCGGTTTTGGCTTTGTTGTGGAGCTTTGAGTGTCATCACTTTCGCACTCAGCAATTTAAGGTTTTATGAGGTCAATCATTGCTTGTTGCAGCGGTGGTTGTTTACAGTATCGGTATCGACTTCGGTTCATTACCATCATGTCTGCGGTAAACACGTTTCTGGTGGTTGTTTTGAGCATGGGTCATTTGGCAGGGAAAGCTGAATAGGTTGGCAACATGGAACGTTCATTTGTTGTTTTGAATCCTTCCTAAAAATCCGTCTTTCTCACTTTTTCGTCGTCGTTTGGTACCCAGTCACGCAGCCTAAAGCTGTTTGAGTTTTTGTGGTCAAACTAACAAGCCAATCAAGCAGGACAAAAAACTGTTTGCTCGGTTTCGCTTCGCTACACAAGGTAGCAAACAATTTTTAGCCTCTTATTTGGGGCGTTATGGTTCTTAAGGAAGTCTGTGCATGGATTGGAAAACGTTTATAGCTCAAATAATTGGGTCAATCGCTTGGCCAATAGTCGTCATAATTATTGTTTGGTTGCTAAAAGACAAGCTGGGTGAACTGCTGCCTAGGTTAAAAAAGCTTAAGCACAAAGAAACGGAATTTGAATTCGCTGAAAAAATCACTGAATTAGTTAGTGAGCGTAAAGAAGATGAGCAACCTTCATTAGTTGCTAAAACAAGAGAAGCTGAAGAACAGTTTGATTTTCTTATGAAGCTTGCCGAAATATCGCCTAGATCTGCTGTTATGGAATCATTTCGGGCATTAGAGTCAGCTTCTGAAAAAGCAGTTGTTAAAGCATACCCTGAGCTTGATACTAAAAACTTTAGAAATCCCATGGAAATTCAAAAACTATTAAAAGGTAAAGTGTTGCCTCCTGAGCTATATCATCGTACACGAGAGTTACGTATGTTAAGAAATAAAGCTGCACATATGGAAGATTTTAATTTACACGGTATGCCTATTGAAGCTTATATAGATATCTCTTTAAGTATTGCAAATCAGCTTGAGCAATACGAACCATAACAAGCTGTTAAACAAGGACAAAAAACAGTTGGCTTTTGCTCCTTCGTCGCTATTTTAGCCAACAATTTTTTGCCTGTTAACAGGGCGTTAGTTCAACCGGTTTTGGCTTTGCTGTTGAGCTTTGAGTGTCATCACTTTCGCATTCAGCAGTTTAAGGTTTTATGAGCTAGAGCATTGCTTGTTGCAGCGGTGGTTGTTTACAGTATCGGTATCGACTTCGGTTCATTACCATCATGTCTGCGGTAAACACGTTTCTGGTGGTTGTTTTGAGCATGGGTCATTTGGCAGGGAAAGCTGAATAGGTTGGCAACATGGAGCGTTCATTTGTTGTTTTGAATCCTTCCTAAAAATCCGTCTTTCCCACTTTTTCGTCGTCGTTTGGTGCCCAGTCACGCAGCCTAAAGCTGTTTGAGTTTTTGTGGTCAAACTAACAAACCAATCAAGCAGGACAAAAAACTGTTTGCTCGGTTTCGCTTCGCTACACAAGGTAGCAAACAATTTTTAGCCTCTTATTTGGGGCGTTAGTTCAACCGGGTTTGGCTTTGTTGTTGAGCTTTGAGTGTCATCACTTTCGCATTCAGCAGTTTAAGGTTTTATGAGCTAGAGCATTGCTTGTTGCAGCGGTGGTTGTTTACAGTATCGGTATCGACTTCGGTTCATTACCATCATGTCTGCGGTAAACACGTTTCTGGTGGTTGTTTTGAGCATGGGTCATTTGGCAGGGAAAGCTGAATAGGTTGGTAACATGGAACGTTCATTTGTTGTTTTGAATCCTTCCTAAAAATCCGTCTTTCCCACTTTTTCGTCGTCGTTTGGTACCCAGTCACGCAGCCTAAAGCTGTTTGAGTTTTTGTGGTCAAACTAACAAACCAATCAAGCAGGACAAAAAACTGTTTGCTCGGTTTCGCTTCGCTACACAAGGTAGCAAACAATTTTTAGCCTCTTATTTGGGGCGTTAGGCTTCTCAAGGAATTTGTGTATGGAAACTCTTATAGTGTTAATTTCTAAAATTCCCAATGTTATTTGGAGTGCAGTTATAGCCTCCTTTTTGACGTTTCTTGGAGTGTTTTGGACGAATAAGGGAAATGAGAAACGACAAGTCGCATTACTTGAACATGAAAAACAAAAATACCAATCAGAGCAAAAATTAGCTCTTAAAAAAGAAGTGTTTTTGAATGTGGCAGGCTCTTTCGCTGATGTTCTAGGGATCGTGCCAAAACTAATTAACTTAGAATTTACGCAAAAAGATATTGAAGTTCAAATGAAAGATCATAGTGGGATTGTAGCCAAATCCTATCTCGCTGCAAAAGAAGAATCAGTAGCCGAAATATTAAATTATTCCGCAGAGACAGCTGAGGTCTTTATAGATCTGATGAAAGATAGAGCAATAGCCTTAGACCACAAAAAAGCTATTGAGATATACGGATCGACCATAGATAAAGCAAACAACGAGAAAGACCGATTAATTTCAATAATGAAAGAGTTAAACCTTCAGGGCCGCAATGATCCGGCAACTTTTGATTATTTAAACAAAAGCTATGAAACCCAAGAGGGGATAGTGCAGCGGAGCACTGCAAGTTTAGAAGAGCAAGAAGAAATTTTAGAGCCTTTATATCTTGAGTTTGCCAAAAAATGTATGAGTGAGCATGGTCGTCTTTTATCATTGCTGCCACCTATGACAGTTGCTCTCAGAGGTGAACTTGGTAATGTTCAAGATTCACAAGTATTTATCGATGCGCTGAATAGTAATATCGAAAGAATGAATTCAGCATTTGATAGTTTGTTTGTTCGCAAAGAAGCCTAACAAGGCATTTAAACGGAAAATTTACAGTTGGCTGTTTTTCGTTCCTCAAACATTTTAGCCAACTATAATTTTCCGCTTAATGCGGCGTTAACTCTAAGGAAGCACAATGAAACTACCAGTATCCATATTTCTAATAATATTGTTAACAGGGTGTTCGCTAATAGTGAAATCTGAAGCCACACATATACTCAATGGCAAGGCTTATCCGGCAACACTTATTAGTGACATAGAAATTTACCTAGAACCACCAGAGAAAGAGTATATCGTCATAGGTATGGTTGAATCTGCTGGCCAAGGAATATTTACAGAAAGTGAGGATTTTGAACTTTCAATGAAAGCTCTAAAGAATGAAGCGGCTAGTATTGGCGCAAATGCACTTATCATAAAATCTTCTGATCAAGTTATTTCAAGTGTTAGCGCTGAGGGAAGTGGTACTGAGCGTCGAATTAAAGCTTTAGCAATACGTTACAAATGAGTTAACAAGGCGGTCAACGAACGCCTTCGGCTGGACAAAGTGCTGTGCACTTTGCCCGTTACCTAGGCGCTGGGGGATCCCCTCATAATTCTGGCATTCCCGTTTGGTGAACCAGCCTGATGTAATGGCCGATAGCCCACCGTATATCGGCGCTGCTGATGGGGTAATCCCACCATCGTTTTCTAACCTCTCTTCCTAGCCGAATCAAAGATAAAACCCGCCTGTGTTTGATGGTGTTCGCCTGAAATTGTGGCGTCCAATTGCGTTTAATCGCCACCATTCCTAGCAATCGCAAGGCCCATTCAGCGAGCATGGCAATGAGCAGTAAAATATCAAAGCGCTTAGGGCAACGGCTGTTGCTGTGGCGCAGTCCTAATCCATACTGTGGGCTTGTGATATCCCTGAAGCTTTGTTCAATTTACATTCGCTTGGCGTACAGGTTTACGAGCTGTTTTGGGGGCATGGTTTGCGGCGGTAAGTTGATGGCTAATAGCCATGGCTCTTTGGCATGGCGCCGGTAACTTTGTTGCGCGGTATGGTGACGTCCAGCCTTGGACGAACGTGCATCTTTGCGGCCTTTGCCGTTCGCTTTGTAGAGGTGCAATGCGGCTCGAATCGAGCTTTTACGGCCCAATTCGCCCTCCCCAAGAAGCCGTGCTTTGGCATTCGCTGTTGGGTAGTAAGATTTGTTGCTATGCCCGTGTTTGTCGCCTTTGGGGCGGAATCCCACGTCACCTCGAACACGGCCAAGCCAAAACCAACCTTTGGCTTCAATCGCCCGAAACCAAGGGTTGCGGTAGCCTGCGTCGGTGACAACCAAGGGACAGCAGTTGGAAGGAATAATACTCGCTAACTCATCGATAAACGGATTGTGACTAACCGGAGAGTTGTATTCAGCAAAGGCAAATACTCGTTCATAAATCGTCACCGAGCGGCCTTCAAAACTCACCGAGGCACGTAGGGTTTGATGGCGCATTTGCTCGCGAACATCCGACCAATCGACCAAGATAATGGGCATTGGATTGGCCCCACACAGCAGCTTTGCGTGCCAACGATAAATGGCGAGTCGCTCTTGATGAAGCGAGCCATTACCAAGCAATCGGTCGATGCGCTTGATGTTGTGTTTAGCGGCGACGGAGCCAGAGATATTGCGCCCAAGCTCAGTGAGCGATAGCTGTTGACCATCAAGCAGAGATTGAACGGCTGTCATCAGCGATTTAAGTCGTTTGTTGTGGACTAAAGGGCATTGATTTTTAAGCAAATCATGTAAGATACGTACGTCACGCATGAGGTGTTGATCTGTTTGTTTTTTGGCGAAAGTAATTAGATCAAATCAACTCATGCGTGTCTATCTTATTGAAAGGAATCAATATTATGAGGGGATTCCTTAGTTTGGGGCGTTATGTTCCTTTCGAGCCTTTGGAGTCAATTAAATGGAATTTTCCTTAGAAACCCTGCTTACGTTATCAATTGTTGTATTTTTTATTCTTTCGGTTTATTTAATTAGATCGCGGTCTCATTTAAAGAAAACTCAAGAGCTGTTAGAAAAAAAACAAGTTGAATTAGACGAAACTGATAAGGCTCTAAAAAAAATACAAGATAAATATTCTGCAATTATTGATATTGAAACCGAAGTAGAAAATTCCAAAAAGGAAAAGGAAACCATTCATCTAGATGTTAAAGCTCTTCGTGATAGCTACAAAGAAAAAAGAGCCTTATTTGATAAATTAGTACAAGAGGCTGCAATATATGATGAAGAAATTCAACTTGCTGAATTAGGTTTCTATAAGCCTCACTTTGATTTTGATACTTCTGAAAAATATAAGGAAGAAATTGCCAAAGTTAAAGCTGCACAAAAGGAGATGGTTGCTTCCAAGGAAGCTATTTATTGTAATACTGAGTGGACAGTTGAAGGCAGTAAAGCCAAAGGCAGAACTATGACCAATCGAGGTATAAAGTTAACAGCAAGGGCATTTAATAATGAATGTGATGCTGCTATTTCTAATGCTCGCTGGAATAATGTTGATCGTTTGGTGCAGCGTCTAGAGAAAGCATTCGATGCTATTAACAAAATGAATCAATCTAACGCAATAGTTATTTCTAACGTTTACTTCAATCTAAAACTCAAAGAGCTTAGACTTGCATATGAATATGCGGATAAAAAGCAGCAAGAAAAAGAAGAACAACAAGAGATAAAAAGGCAAATGCGAGAAGAAGCTAAACTTCAGCAAGAGTTAGATAAAGCAGAAAAAGATGAAGAGAAATTTAAAAAGATGCTAGAAAAAGCTCAGCGAGAAGCCGAAAAATCAGCAGGTTCTAAATTAGATGAATTAAATGAAAAAATTGCCTCACTTAGCCAAGAATTAGAGGAAGCTCACGAAAAGAGTGAAAGAGCAAAATCAATGGCGCAACAAACAAAGATTGGGCATGTGTATGTTATTTCGAATATTGGTTCATTCGGAGAAAATGTTTATAAAATTGGTATGACTAGAAGGCTAGAACCTTTAGACAGGGTTAAAGAGCTAGGTGATGCCAGTGTCCCATTTATTTTTGATGTCCACGCAATGATACATTCTGATGATGCACCAGCATTGGAGAATGCGCTTCACAAAAAGTTTGATCTGAAAAGGTTAAATCTTGTTAATAGTAGAAAAGAATTTTTCCGTGTTAACTTAACCGAGATAGAAGAAGAAGTTTTAAATATTTCACCTGATGCAGAGTTTATCGAAACAGCAGAAGCTCGAGATTATCGAGAGTCGCAAAGTATTCTAGCACAGCAAAAAGAATTAAAGTCTAAGCAAGATAGTGTAAATGAGCTTCCATTAGAGATATAAACGGAACATAACAAGCCAATTCAGCAGGACAAAAAATAGTTGGTTTTGCTCCTGCGTCGCTAATTTTAACCAGCTATGTTATTGCCTCTGAATGAGGCGTTAAGTGTGAATCGCTCTTTGTATCCACACTCTAGCAGAACAGATTAAGTGTTTATCTTGGTAATTAGGGCTTCAGCTTGATCTTTAGTAAGCGAAACCATGGTTTTTCGGAAGTTTAAATTAGATTTTGTCGCATCTTTACACGCTTTTGCCGAAATTGGCTTTGTAGCACGTACAAACTGATTAAGTTTCCTAGAGTAGCATTCACTTTTGCTGCCTTCATGGTCTCGCTTAATTAGCTCTCTGTCTGCTAAACCGTAGCCGCAAATACCGTTGCCACTTTGATAAAGAAAAATAACATCGTTTTCATTTAAGTAAGCTATGTTTTCTTTCCAGTGGGCGTAGAAGGCGGATGCCTCTTCGTTCTCTAGCATGGTGTAATGGTCTGCTTCAGAGTTGTTATAGTTTGTATTGAGCATGAAATAGCGTACGTTACTATCAGTCCGTTCGGAGCTATCAAATTCCTGTGACTCTTCGCGGGCTCTAGCCTCAGAAAGTTGTTTTTCAAGCTCTTCAATTCCTCCATGAATGAAGGTTGTAATTAGATCCGAACGTGTTTTATCTAGTGCAGAGGCTAACTCATCAATAAGATTGACGGTAATGCTAGGAAGGCGCACAGAAAGTAGCTGAGAGTCCGACGGGGTGTTAATGAGATTCTTAATGTGTGTTGAGAGTGACATTTGCAGTATCTCCTGTATGTCATTTTGTATTACAGAGGGTTTGTATGTCAAAATGTAATACGGGCGATCTTGTATGTCAAATTGTATTACGGTTTTTTTAGTGGAATAGCACTTAACAAGTCAAAGCACTCGGACTTTATAAAGCTGTCACCTTTTTTGTACCAAAAAAGCCGCCAACTTCACCAAGCCTCTTATTTGGGGCGTTATAGGGTAAGGCAAGTTCTACTATTACGCCTGCAGTATTAATCCGATCCACTGCGCAAAAAGTCAACAACCCAATTATGCAGTGGGTCGTTGTTTGAGCGAGGGTGCCAAGCCGTTATCACATCAAAACTCACTGGACTTTCCTTCAAATCAATGATGGATAAATTACTACCGATCAATGCTCTTGATGGTAAAAAAGCAATCGCATCGGTGGCATCTAAGTACAGTGGCACGATAGAAAAACAGGGGGCTGATATTACTACATTACGCTTTAAGCCAAATTCCTCAAACCATGAATCAATTGAACCCCGAAAATTTGGTCTAGACGGTGAGGCAATAATCTGTGGATGATGCGCAATCGCTTCAAGGCCTAGCTTTTTTCCTGCCAGGTGTGAGTTTTTAGGGGCAACACAGACGTGGTGTTCGGTAAATAAGGTAAGGCAAGGGTAGTTGTTAGGTACAAAGTCTGGGAATGCCACTACCAGGTTGATTTTCCCGGCTACCATAGCGTCAGCTAGATTATCAATATCTAAGTCTTGAATGATGACCCTCAACTTCGGGGCTTGCTGTCTCATTTTAGATAGCAGGTCAGGTAGAACAACCTGTTGAGCATAGTCTGTAGCTGCAATCACATAGGTGCTGTCAATCAGGCTGGGTTCGAATAACTCTGGTTCCAATAACTGCTCAAAACCTGTCAATAACCCATCAATCTTGTCGCCTAGCTGCAGGGCCAGTGGCGTCGGAGTCAGCCCATTGCTCTTGCGTAAAAATAAGCGGTCATCAAAGATATCCCGGAGCTTTCTCAGCTGGTCGCTAACCGCTTGCTGGGTTAGGCCTACCTGATGTGCGACGCGGGAGACATTTTGTTCGCGTAACAGCGCCTGAAGTAGCCTTAACTGGCGGATTTCCAATCTATCAATCTTGCTCACACTTGTATCTCTAACAACTGTTATCTGTTTCTAATTGTATCTCCCTGTCACTACTATGGCCACTGTAACGTTGAGAGACACAATCATTGGTGAAAGGCAGGGTATTTGAAATGAAGAAAGTTATTATTATTGGCGCATCAGGAAAAATCGGTCAGGCGGCATTAAGTGGGCTGGGGCATCATGACATTGTTACCGCTAGCGGCTCTGGAAAAGGCGCTGATTATCAGGTCGATATAGGCAGCGAAGAGTCGATCAGAGAACTGTTCAAGCAGGTAGGGTCCTTTGACGCGGTAGTGAATACTGTGGGTATTTGCGAGTATGCCGATTTTAGCGACATGACGGAGCAGCAGTGGATGACGACGGTATTGAGCAAGATGATGGGGCAGATCAATTTAGTCCGTATAGGGCAAGAATACATCAATGATGGCGGTTCATTCTCACTGATCACGGGTATTCTCAGCTCCAAGCCAATTCCGATGGCAATTGCAGATGCGACTACCAGTGGCGCTATTGATACCTTTGTGAAATGCGTTGCGTATGAATTACCGCGACGGATTCGCGTGAATTCAATTAACCCAACGGTTATTGAGGAAGCTTGGGGTGTATATGGTGAGATGATGTCGGGCTTTCAACCTGTGCCGGGTAGCTTGGTAGGTAAGGCCTTTGCTCGCTCAGTTGATGGCTTTATTACCGGTGAGGTCATTACAGTCGACGCCTAAAAATTTCTGTAACACTCTAGGCCACGATTTGCACCGGTTTTTTTTATGTCCGCTATTAGCGCATGCCGACAACCTCCATGTCTCCGCGTGTTACCCTATAACAATTTAAGCAAGCGGGACTGCCTTACAGGCAGTCCCTTCTTAAGGCGTTATGTTGTTCTCACATATTGGAGTATTTATGCAACCGAAAGAGTTAGTTGAATCATGGGTAAAAGCATTTAACGAAGGTGATGCGAACAAAATCTCTAGTTTCTATGCGGATAATGCAATCAACCACCAAGTTGCAAATGAGCCTGTTGAAGGTAAAGCTGCCATACATGCAATGTTCTCAGAGGAGTTTGCAAACGCAGAAATGGTTTGTATTACTGAGAATATATTTCAAGATGGTGACTGGGCAATACTTGAATGGAAAGATCCAATAGGCCTAAGAGGTTGTGGCTTTTTTCAAATAGAAAATGGCCTAATTGTATTTCAACGTGGTTATTGGGATAAATTAAGCTTTTTAAAAGCACATGATTTACCTATTCCACAGTAACAACATAACAAGCATTTAAGAGTGATTCGCAACGCTTGCCGTTTTCGCTCCGCTACACAGTTTAGCCAAGCATTATCAGCCCCTTAATGTGGCGCTGGGCACAAACATGAAAACAACAATTTTTCTAATATCTAATCTATTCTTTAGTTCTGTCGTATTTTTGAAGCGCTAGAGTGGGTTTCTGATTATTGTCAATTTTAGCCAAACTAAAACGCGCTATTAGCTCGGCGTTAGTGCCTGAGGCTGATAACGAAGGAAGTCAAAGTGCATACATTTATTAGGATTATTGTTGCTTTAATGGTGCTTGCTTCGCCACATGTCTCTGCAAGCGATCAAATATACGACATCGCCATTAATGGTGGTCGTGTGATGGACCCTGAGACTGGCTTTGATGCCATCCGTAATGTCGGCATTACCGATGGACGAATAGCGACGATCACCAACGACCATATCGATGGCAAGGAAACGATAAATGCTAAAGGTTTGGTGGTTTCTCCTGGCTTTATCGATACTCATTTTCACTGGACAAGACCAATAGGTTACAAGTTTGCTCTGCGAGATGGTGTTACTACTGCAATGGATCTTGAGGCCGGAGCTTACGGTTTAAGAGTCGACGAATGGTACGCCATGCATTCGGGCCGAAGCCAAGTGAACTACGGCACGTCTTCTGGCCATGAATTTGCGCGAACTAAGGTGACTCAGGAACTGCCTGATGAAGATCTCTTGGATGCACCGTATTCCGTAGTGAAAGGCCGTGGTGCTGGTATAGCCTGGGCAGATGAGGTTTTAGATATCGAAAAGGGCAATCGCATGCTTTCGATTATTGACGAAGGTTTGCGACAGGGGGCTATTGGTATCGCATCGACGGTTGGCTACTTCCCCGGCGCAACTGCAAGGGAAATGTTTGAGGTGCAGCGAGTGGGTGCGCGTTACGGGCGACCAACCGCAGTCCATCTTCGATACACTCCGGGAACGGCTACGACGGAGGCCAATGGCGCCCAGGAAATTCTCACAAACGCCATATCACTTGACGCCCCAGCTATTATTAATCACTTTAACAATCCGGGCTGGGAGTTGGTGCAGGAACTACTGGTGCGCTTGCGGGGACAGGGCCACAATGTTTGGGGTGAGATTTATCCTTACGCGGCGGGACAGACGACCATCAATGCGGCATTCGTCCGGCCGGAGAACTGGGTCGACACACTCGGCAATCGTTACGAGGAAACGATGCAGAACCCTCTGACCGGCGAATTCTATACGCGAGAGAAATATGAACAAGTGCTTGCTGAAGCACCAGCGACACAGATAGTGCTCTACAAGATGGACCCGAGCGCCATTCCCGATTGGTGCCGGCTGCCGGGCGTTACCTATGCAAGCGACGCAATGATGATGCCGGGCGGCTGGGATGATTCATTGCCCTGGGATACCGCCTACGAAGACGTCCCAAATAGTCACCCACGCTTGGCTGGAACCCACGGTACTTGTTTCCGACTCTCTAGAGAGCATGAGATCCCCTTAATGCAAATTATCGCTGCATCAAGCTATAACGCAGCAAAGTACCTTGGGGATACAGGGTTATTGAGCATGCGCGAACGGGGTCGGATTCAAGAAGGTATGATCGCAGACATTACAATTTTCAACCCGAAAACAGTGAAAGATAATGCAACTTACGCAAAGGGTACAATGCCGACCACAGGAATTCCCTATGTAGTGGTTAACGGCAAGACCGTAGTTCGAAACTCGGTTGTATTGAAAAACGTCTTTCCAGGTCAGCCTATTCGTTTTCCAGTCGAAGAAGAAGCTCGTTTCAAACCTCTGTCTGTTGAAGAATGGAGAAACAAAAAACTCTCAAGTCCTGTTAGATTTGTCGGATACGGTGGGTTAGAGCGTGAGCATACTCATTAGTATTCATGTGCGAGGCTCTCGCTGTCAGCGCCTAACAAGCCAAAGCACATTCGGACGCAGCAAAGCTGCGCCGGTGTTTGAGGCGTTAGCCGTATCTCTATCCAACCCTTGCATTAAGTTTAAAAAGGGTATATTTTTTACTCTATGTATGCTTTTGAATATGATCCGTTGAAAAGCCAAAGCAACCTCGATAAACATGGTATCGATTTTGAAGAGGCTCAAGAACTCTGGAATGATCCTGACTTAGTAGAGATCCCTGCAAATACAAGCGATGAGCCTCGCTCTGTAATTATTGCAGTTCACAGAGGAAAGTATTGGTCTGCTGTAATAATCCATCGAACACCTAACGTTCGTATAATTTCAGTCAGACGTTCTAGAAAAAACGAGGTAGAATTTTATGAAAGCTTCTGAATTTGATAAAAAGTTTGATGATGGTGAAGATATTCTAAAGAATCTTGACCTTTCAAAAGCTAAACGCTCAACACAAGAAACCAAGCGTGTAAATGTTGATTTTCCTTCTTGGATGATTGACTCACTTGATCGTGAAGCAAGTCGTGTTGGTGTAACTAGGCAATCAATAATTAAAGTTTGGCTTGCCGAGCGCTTAGAAAATTTACAAAGTCATCATGTAAAACACGGATAACAAGGCGCTCAACATGACAAATAACACTGTCACAGTTTTAGCAAAAGACGCAAAAAGCGGCGCCATTATTATTTGCACGTTAGCTTAGCGTTAGGTTTACCAATATCAGTGGTCTTCGTAATGCCCACCAATCGCATAAATATAAATTGATTCGTCGTCAAATTTATAAATTAGTCGGTCTTTTTGCGATATGCGCTTAGACCAAAAGCCTGTGAGATTGTGTCTTAACTGCTCGGGCTTTCCCATCCCTTTACTCGGGTCTTCTCGCAGCATTTCCTTTAATAATTTACAAAGTGCTTTATGTAATTTTTTATCTTTGTCTCGCAGCGCTTCATACATCTCCCAAGTTCTTCCTTCAAATACCAGTGATCTCATTTAACTCCTCACTAGTTGGGGTATATCCAGTTCCTTTGCTATGCGTAACAACTGATTCGGAAATCTGCTTCATTAAGCTGCTGTTTTGTAATACGTATAGGGTTTCTTGTTCTCTCTCCCAGTCGTCTGCGCTTATTACCACAAAATCTTCACCGGCTCTGCGGGTTACTTTTATAGGAGTGTGGTTCGTAACTACTTTTTCTACAAAGGTTTTTAGCTTATCTCTAAACTGATTTACGCTTATAGTATCCATAATTATATGCTCATGTACGGTATTTCCGTACTATTATGATTCTTAAGCCCTAACAAAGCAATCTATCGGACTACCATTGCGTTGTTTTATTGGTGGTTTAACGCTGCGCTACCACAAACAAAACAACTCCATTCACGCTGGTAATAGCGGCGCTGGCATTCCCGTTTGGTGAATTTGCTTGATGTAGTGGCCGATAGCTCACCGTATATCGGCGCTACTGATGGGGTAAT
Source organism: Echinimonas agarilytica (assembly GCF_023703465.1). NCBI lineage: Bacteria > Pseudomonadati > Pseudomonadota > Gammaproteobacteria > Alteromonadales > Echinimonadaceae > Echinimonas > Echinimonas agarilytica. Next base: position 15,540 of record NZ_JAMQGP010000009.1, read on the forward strand.
CGCGCCATCGTTTTAGAACCTCTCTTCCTAGTCGAATCAAAGATAAAACCCGTCAATGTCGTATCGTGTTGGCCTGAAATTGTGGCGTCCAATTGTGTTCAATCGCTGCCATTTCTAACAATCGCAACGCTCATTCAGCGATCATGGCAATAAGTAATAAAATGTCGAATCGTTTGGGGCAACGGCTGTTGCTGTGGCGCAGCCCTAATCCATACTGAGGACCTTTGATATCCCTGAAGGTTTCTTCAATTTGCATTTGCTGCTATGCCCGTGTTTATCCCCTTTGGGGCGGAATCCCACGTCACCTCGAACACGGCCAAGCCAAAACCAACCTTTGGCTTCAATCGCCCGAAACCAAGGGTTGCGGTAGCTCGCGTCGGTGACAATCAATGGGTCACAATTGGCAGGAAGAATACTCGCTAGCTCATCGATAAATGGATTGTGACTAACCGGCGAGTTGTATTCTGAAAACGCAAATACTCGTTCATAAATCGTCACCGAGCGGCCTTCAAAACTGACCGAAGTTCAAAGCGTTTGATGGCGAATTTGCTCGCGAACATCGGACCAATCGACCAAGATAATCGGCATCGGGTTGGCACCACACAGCAGCCTTGCATGCCAGCGATAAATGGCGAAACGCTCTTGATGAAGCGAGCCATTACCAAGCAATCGGTCAATCCGCTTGATGTTGTGTTTGGCGGCGACGGAGCCAGAGATATTGCGCCCAAGTTCAGTGAGCGATAGCTGTTGTCCATCAAGCAGAGATTGAACGGCCGTCATCAGTGATTTAAGTCGCTTGTTGTGGGCTGAGGGGCATTGATTTTTAAGTAAGTTATGTAAGGTAAGAGTGTCACGCATGGGGCGTAGTTCTTGTTGTTTTTTGGCGAAAGTAATTCGATTAAATCGCCTCGTTCGTGCTTATCCTATTGAAAGAAATCAGTATTATGAGGGGGGCTTAGGGCGAGGCGTTATATGCCAGCAATCAGAAAGTCGATAGCAGCGATAATCTCATTTCTAAAAGCGCTCAATTCATTCACTGGATCACGTAAGATCTTAGTTGGTACACTCGCCATTTGGTGAGTTAGGATCACAAAGTCACCTTCATCAATATGAATTACTGGGCATAGGTGGATAGGGGCTTTATTTTCTAACATTTCCACTGGTGTTAATGGAATCACTAGTCGGGTATTTAACGTATCAAGCATGTTACTTTGAACATCGACAAAGTATGGATAAGCGGTACCAGTGCTTTTATCGTTATTTTGGTATAGTGAAAACTGTGACATTAGAATACTCGGTAAGAATCAGAAAACAGACCGTGACTTTCGGTTAGTTCATTACAAGCGCTGATCGCATCGGCATTTTGCTCTAACCACTCACTCTTACGACGCTGACTCACTTCTTTTTCAAGAGCTTTTTCCATTGTTGCAGAGAGGTTTATGTTTAGGCGCTTAGCTTCAGCGAGTAATTCGCTATTTAAGCTTAAATTTGCCGCCTTTTTGGGTGCTTGCGTATTATATGAGTTTCTCATGATAATCACCTGTGCGTATTCATTGTGCGCATTAATTATAGGCACATAAAAGGCATGTAACCAACAATTTAAGAGTGATTCAGCACCAGGACAAGCGCATGAATGTATTTTTGAGCAAAGCAACACGCTTTGACCTGACCTCCGCGCTGTGATCTGATACTCCCTTTGGGGAGCGCCATACAGTGTACATAGAAGCCTTTCATGAACATTTCAACTCAATTCAAGAGCACCGCCAATCCGCTAAAGTGACCTACCCATTACTGGATGTGCTGTTTGTTAGGCTGTGTGCCGGTATTGGGTATTCCTTGTGATCCCCAACTGCTTCGCAATCCGGCGGGATGCTAAGTCCTTGTTGATGTAAAGCGCGTATGTCCACTAGTTGCTCCTGATTGATCATAATCCGCCGCTTTGACCATGTAACGAACGGATAGTTTGCCTCAAGTGGGTCAGTTTTACATTGGCGCTGACAGCACTATAGCGTTCGTGTGAACTCTAAAATATGGCCTTTAAATTCGCTGTTTAAATAGTCGGTATTGGTAGGCTTAGACGTTGAAAGAACATAGCCAAATTCAATAAGCCGCTTTGCCAGCTTATTCTTTCGGCCTCGGCCCGGATCAACAATGATCACTTCGCACTGAGGTTTTGAATGTGAACCAATAAATTCAGCGAGTAATTCTATGTGTTCATCTTCATACAGTAGATCGCTGCCAATGATTAAATCGAAGCGGCCTAAGCTATCATTATCATCTGCCCACCCGGTTCTTTCAAAAGGGATAGGGCAGTCACCGTTGAGCGTCGTATTCCTATCTAAAAAATGTTGTGTTTCAGGGTGATGATCAGTGGCTGTTATATCAGCTTGTTTTCTATTCAGTAGCAGGCTGCTTAGAGCTGTACCACACCCAACCTCCAAAATGCGCTTGGTGTTCGTGTCGTAATCAAGGATGTGGTGGGCGAGAACCAGACTTGATGGCCATAATATGCCGAAGATGGGCCATGCAGCAGAGGAGATGCCTAGCTTTTCAGCTACCCCTTGGGGATCATAGAATTCTTGATGATTACGTAAGGTGCAGAGGTGTATGTCCGTTTTACCAAACTCGATGGTTTGGTAGCATAAACGCAAATTTGTCATTTGACTGCCTCAAAGATTGAGTGCTCGGCCAGGTATCGAGGATAAATGACAAAACGAAGAGTTATCTAGAGTATAGTGATTCGTTAGGAATACAACGCATTTAACAAGGTGGTGCAATCTACCTCCGGTATTTGTTATTGAGTTGGGTGTTTATGTTTTATTTGAACAGCGGATATGATTCGAGAAAATGTTGAATACTTGCTTATACAGCAACGCCATTGGGAGAGGAATATGGTCATTTAAGCCGTGTTGAGTCCAATATTTTTTGGCAATCCAACACCCTGGAAACTGGCCTTACAGCGCTAATGCAGCTGAAGAAACTCCAGCAGGGATGGATCTTCGCCCGCGTGCTGCTATCGTTGCGATTCGCAAAGCTGACGGCGGCGAACTAGGCGTGTAACACATTCGCTTATCGACGAACAGGCTCTTTATGAGCCTGTTTTTTATATTGATCATGGGGAAATAAACATGGCGGGAATTAGTGTATGACAGTTGCTCATCATCGCAGTTATTGTTGCTTTATTGTTTGGGACTATGCGTTTACGTGGTATGGGAGGTGATTTAGGCTCGACTATCAAAGGCTTTAAACAAGCAAAGTGTTGAGTATGCGCCAAAAGTGAAGGGCGACCAAAGCAAATAGAGTCCATCGAGTCTTTCAATAAACAGCTGTCAGCAACGCGCCTTGATCTGAACTGCACTTGGCAATCCAACACGCAAAACGCTTATGATGCGTGTGGACGTTGCTCACGTTCGACACAAAAAAGGGCCATTTAGGCCCTTCATATAACAAGGTATAAAATCTTGTGTGCAGTTTGGTTTACCACCAAGTTGCATATAAAGCGATTAAGATCACCGTCACGCCAACTGCTGCAATATTAAATCCTTTCGTGGTGCCGAAGCTCACTTCCGCTAAATCAACGCTTTGATTTGTGGTCGCACCTTTTTGCATGAGTGAAACCACCACGCAAAGTGCCAAGCAAAGTAGGAATACCACACCCACTCGATCCATGAACGGTAGTTCTGGCCACATAAACTTAAGGAGTAGCGAGAATGCCGCTGACCCCACTGCTGCGGCCAATGCACCCATTGAAGTTGCTTTAGACCAAAACATGCCCATGACAAAAATAACCACGATACCCGGAGTAAAGAAGCCGGTGAACTCTTGGATATACTGGAATGCTTGGTCGAACTCACCGAGTAACGGTTTAGCGACGATCAATGCAATCACCAGGGATACTAACGAGGCAATACGGCCAATCAAAACATAGTGATTTTGAGATTTTTTGGGCTTGATCTTTGAGTAGATATCCATTGTGAAAATGGTTGAAATACTATTCGTCATCGACGCCAGTGACGAAACGATGGCTGCAATCAAGGCTGCAAAAACAAGACCTTTAATACCTACTGGCATGAGAGACATCATTGACGGGTAAGCTTGATCTGGCGATGACAACTGCGGATACAAAATAACAGCGGCAATACCGGGTAGCACAACAATCAACGGCATTAGAAGTTTGAGATATGCGGCGAAGGCGATACCTTTTTGCGCTTCTTGTATGTTCTTCGCGGCAAGTGCGCGTTGAATGATGTATTGATTGAAGCCCCAGTAACTGAAGTTCATGACCCACATGCCTCCAATCAATACCGAAATACCGGGCAAGCTCATGTAGTGTGCGTTGTCAGGTGACAAGATCATATCGAAGTGGTCGGGAGCATGATCGGTCAGCACGCCAAAGCCGGCGAGAATACCTTGACCGTCTGAGACAGCATCGAGCGCGAGGTAACTCAAGAATAGGCCTCCAAACACCAATAACGTGACTTGAAGTATGTCGGTGTAAGCAACGGCCTTCAAACCGCCATAGAGTGAGTACGCTACTGAAAACACGGCCAAGAACATCATGCCGTATAGCCAATCGACGCCTGCAACGGTTTCAATAGCCAGCCCCCCCAGCCATAACACAGCTGTGAGATTTACAAACACGTATACGGCCAACCAAAACACGGCCAGCGTGGTTTTTACGCGGCTGTCAAATCGCTGTTCAAGATATTGAGGCATTGTATAAATGCCGTTCTTGAGGAAGATAGGCAACATGTACTTACCCACGATCACCAATGTGATAGCCGACATCCACTCGTAAGAGGCAATGGCCAAACCAATGGCGTAACCTGAACCTGACATGCCAATGATTTGTTCGGCAGAGATGTTTGAAGCGATTAATGATGCACCAATGGCCCACCAAGGGAGTGACTTACCGGCAAGAAAGTAGTCTTTTGTATCTTTTGTATGATCTCCCGAGTCTCGGGAAACCCACCAAGCAATAGCGATTAACGCTAGGGTATATATAGCAACAATAGTTAGGTCGATTGTTGCAAGTTTAAATTCCATCACGAACTCCTGCCGTTTTAGGCACCCATTGGGTGGGGTTTGCATATGTGTAAAGTGAGTTTTTATTGCGTCAAAAGAGCCAAGCCTGCTTGCATGTGCCTCTTTTGTTAACTGCATATTGCACAAATGACAAATAAAGGGCAACCGTTTTCATTTGTGTGGTGTTTGTTTCTTGGTGTGGCTCAATTTTTAGTGTGTATTGCCAATCAATACGCGATGATTCACCATCGAATGCTACGTTATTTATGGCGCTAAGTGCTTTCGTTTTTGTTACCTGACAGAGTCTTGCTTTGAACTCAATTCAAATTTACTGATTAAAATACCGGCACCGAAAGTTCGTTAGGTTAGCACTACATAATGAACCGATTAGCCCAGTCAGTGCTAATGATGGTGGCTGGCTTTCCATTCTTCAATGCGTTATGTGTGACGCTAGGTATCACAGCTGTATTTTCCATAAATATAATTAATACATCAGGTTGCATGTTGGTTTGAAGCGTGTAGTTGGCTTGTTAATATCAGTGGGTGATAGCTGGGTGAGTGCACTAGACATAGTTTTTTTTGCGTTTTAAAGCAGTGCTTGCGAGTAGAGGGGGCTTGGTTTGGCGTTTGCTGCTCGGACATAGCGAGATAATGCGAGTTAGGAGCGTGCTTTACTGAGCTACAGAAGTGAATGTTGATGGTGGTTGTAAGCCCGTTTCAATGAGGTTGAATATGTTATTTCAAATACGCATGCAAGATAATTTGGAACTGTTTCCAGATTTTGTTCAGGTGATTGCCGGTCCAATCACCGCAGAGCTGTAATTTCGGTTTGTTTATAAAGTTACAAGCGACAGAATGAACTGCGAAGTACCATGCTTGGATGAAATTTTCTCTGTGATTCTTGCACCTGATTTTTATTGAGCGATAACGCCATTTGTGTGGCTACAATGGCCATGGCCTCTATTGGGTATTTGACCGTGGTGAGTTGGGGCTGGGTAAATTCTGCGATGTTTAAATCATCGTAGCCGATCACCGACACGTCATCGGGAGTGCTCAGCCCTTGTGCTTCTAACATCGACATGGCGCCAATCGCCATTTCATCATTGTGTGCCAGAATAGCCGTAAATGAGTGACCTGATGCCACTAAATCTTGAACCGCACGCCGACCTCCTTGGTACGTTGGCGAGTCAATGATGGTGCAGATATCATGTTCCTCAATACCTTTGGCGATTAGCCATTGCTTACTCATAACAAATCGGCATTGAGCACCGATATCGGCTCTGTTGGAGCAAAAAATTGCATATTTACGATGCCCGTAGTCGAATGCGAATTTGGCTCTGAGCCGCCCACCTTCGGCATCTTCTAACCAAACACATTGACCACTGATTGCTTCAATGTGCCGATTCATCAATACGAAGCCAGGAATCGTTTGTGCGTAGCGAATAAGCTTTTCGTCATCTAGCACTGAACTGTGAACCACCATCGACTGATATCGATGCTCCATCAGTGTTTCAATGGCTTCTTGCTCTCCTTGTTCGTGCGCTTCAGATGAATGAAGCATAATTTGAGCGTTCAACTGGCCTGCTACTTGTTCAATGCCGTGGGCCATCGCGGAAAAGAATGGCTGCTGAATATTGGGCATTACGATACCAACGGCCAATTTCTGGTTGTCGTTAATGGCTTGTGCGTTGGCGTTGGGGGTGTAACCGACTTCTTTGATGATTGCGAGAATCTTCTTTCGGGTTTCTTCTCCAACTTTTGGACCGTTATTGATCACGCGTGACACGCTTGAAGCTGATACGCCAGCGGCCTTTGCAATATCCCTAATTGTTGCCATTAATTACTCTCATAGTTTGTGTTTAGCTGCTCTTCTTTGCTGATCAGCGGATATGCGAAAAGAAGTGCCAAAGATACTAAATTGAACAGTGCTGTGCCGCCAGACAATGCCAAGCGTAAAAGTGTGATGGTGTCATCTGATTGCGCGTGTGCCAAACTTGCATCGAAGCCACATAATTTGAGCAAGATTCCGCTGATAATTAGTGATGCCAAAATGCTCAATAAGGTTGTTTGATTTTGCAAAGCCGCCACTTTACGCTCTGCCGAACGTGCTAGTCGAGCGGAGCTAACGCCTGCAACATCTGACAAAAGCATGGGAACAATAACGACCAGTGATACAAACGATGCTGCGCCCAATAAGGCATCAAATACAAGCCACAGTTGTTGGTTAGGCATGAATATGTACCATTTTCCAATTGAACCTATGAAACTAATGGCGTAAATCGTTTTCAAAATATCGATAGGTTTAAAGTGGTGTAAGAAGACTTTTACCACCGGAACCATTGCGATACTTACCAATGCAAATGAGCTCGATAATACACCTTTCCAGAAAGAGCCTTGTTCAAGATCCTGACTGACATAGTAAACCAATACATAATAATCTAAGCCCGAAAACGCGCTAACAAGACCAATCTTTGCGATTACCAGCAACAATAAAATACACAGTGCTAGTTTTTCAACTGAGTTAAAAGTTACGTGGTGCTGGTGTTGATGAGCTAGACGTTGCGGTACCGGAACATGGTGAGAAAGAAAGTGAATTGCAACCACTAAAAAACCTAAAATAACGATGAGCCCCAAAATGCTACCAATCACTTTCATGCCCAATACTAGTGATCCCCAAAGGCTTAATTGAGCTAATGGAAAAAGCCAGTAGTAGACGAGAGCGCCACTTCGTTCGCAAAAGCCCAGCCACGAGAAAAAAGAGACTTTTTGCGGCACGCTTTGAGCAAATAGGTAGGTTTTTCCTTTGATATAAATGCTTAACAATGCCCCAGAAAAATGAAATACAAGGCTGAGTGCAAACAATAGCCAAAGCATGTGTTCGCTGATGAATGTGGGTAACCACCAAATCAAACTAAAACTGACTCCACATACGACGGCAATACTGCTTAACACCCAATGTTCTGTGGTTGGGTTGCTTGGTAAAAAGTTCAACCAATGTTCGCAACGTTGATGGAGCAGGGCGACGATACCAATGGGCGCTGCCAGCGAAATACTTAAATGGACGGGGTCGTATGCCAAAGTCATTTGAAAAAAAGGAATGGCTAATGCAAACAGTGCCTGATTGACAAAAAAAAGTGCGATGTAGCCTAGCCCAATCGACGTTTTGCCAGTGATATATTCACTGTGAGTCATACTCTGGCAACCGATTGCCGCTGCACAGCATAGGGCTTGTAGCAATAACCATTGGCATTCAGTTGTGATTCGTTGGCTGAAATTAAAGACAACGAAAGGTCGGTTGCTTTTTGGGCCATCACATCAATCGGATACTTAATCGTCGTTAATTTTGGTGAGCAATAGTTCGCAATTAATACGTCATCAAAGCCGATCACTGACATGTCATTCGGTACAGAGTATTTAAGTGACGATAATTGCGCTAACACGCCTGACGCGACCATGTCGTTGTAACACAGTACTGCCGTGTATTGTTTATCGCTTTTTAAAATACGGGTGAGCGCGTGTTGCCCACCTTTAAAATCAGGGCTGGCATGGTAAATGTCTTTTAACGACAAACGTTGCCCAAAACTGTCAAATGCACGTCGCACACCTTTCAGTCGCCTCGAGGAGTCGTGGGCTTTCTGACGCGCCATGACCACAGCGATGCTTTTGTGACCTTTGGTGAGAGCTTGTTTTGCAAGTAGTTCGCCACCAAGCTCGTTATCAAACCAAACACATCGGTGCTTAATCTGTTCTACATACTTATTGATGAGTACAAAGCCAGGATTGTTGTTAGCAAACTGGATTAAGTCGTGGTCGGGTAACACTTTGCTGTTGACCACTAAGGCGGTGCATTGCTGCGCGATTAAACTTTCAATGGCGCTTTTTTCTTTGTTTGCATCTAACGATCCGGTACTGATCAATACTCGATAATTATGCTTCTTGGCTGTGGCTTCAATACTCGCTGCCATTTGTGCAAAAAATGGTTCCGACAACTCCGATATAACAACACCAATGGTTTTCACGTTTTGTCGAACCAAAGCTCGTGCACTTTCGTTCGGCCTAAAATCCAAGGCTTTAATTGCTTGTTCGATTTTGTGTCGAGTGGAGGAACGAACGGAAGCTGAATTGTTCAATACTCGGCTGACGGTGGCAGGGGATACTCCTGCTAATTTAGCGACATCTTTTATGGTTTTCATTGTGTTACCGTGTTGTTGCCATTCTTGAATTAGAGTCGTTGCAACGGAGTCTGGTCAGCGGTGATGTAGATTTCTATCGGCGGCAACATGAATAATGTTAAGTGCTTGAAGAGAAAAGCGCTAATCATATCGAATTTTAAGCTATGCACTTGTGAGCTAGCGTACGCGTACTTAATAACGCTTCCCGGTGAATAGAACATGCCAGCGTCTCTCTAAACCAACTCGTATTTTTGTAAACAGTACAGCATTGTTCTCACATCTAATTGCATCAATAGCGAACCTTAGCTTTTGTCTGAGTCACTTTCAATCATTAACAACTTTTGGTGACCAGGCATAATATGGGGTATGGCTAATAAAACTTTGTTTTAGGGTTCTTTTGAAGCTGCCGAATGTAAGGATTAAACAGTCAGACAAACCTAGTCGACAATGTATAAAACCGCTTATTTGTATGACTTTTTTGGTCCTAGTTTTCCAATAATGACAGGTGTATGAAATTAAAATGAAAACGGTTGCCCTTCATTGGAAATGTTTTATATTAATAAAAGATTTGTAGCACTACTTGTCACCTCTATTGAGTCAGTGGTGGGGGCATCTAATATTTTGAGAGAAAAGAGTCAGCGATGAAAAATTTTAAGCGGCCAGCCTTGTCAGTATGTATTTTATCGTTACTGGTGGGCTGCTCTGGAGCGAGTGAGTATTCAAGTGAACCGTCTGTTAATCAAAGTTCGAAGCCAGCAAAACCTAATATCGTGATTTTTTACGTTGACGATATGGGATATGGCGATTTAAGTAGCTACGGTGCTACTCAGGTAACAACCCCAAACATCGACCAATTGGCAAATGATGGAATTCGTTATACTGACGCTCACAGTCCGGCAGCCACTTGCACGCCTTCTCGGTATTCGTTGCTGACTGGTGAACTTGCTATTCGTAATAATGCCGCTATTTTGCCCGGCGATGCCCCTTTAATTATCAACCCAAGCAAGCCAACATTACCGCGTATGTTGGCATCACAAGGTTACACGACTGGAGTGGTCGGAAAGTGGCATTTGGGCTTGGGCCGAGGTGACGTAAATTGGAACGAAGCTGTGAAGCCTGGACCTTTGGAAATAGGTTTCGACTACAGTTTCTTATTGCCAGCCACAGGCGATCGAGTTCCTACGGTTTATCTTGAGAATCATCACGTTGTAAACCTTGACCCCAGTGACCCGCTTTCTGTGAGCTATGTAGAGCGTATTGGAGATCGCCCTTTAGGAACCGAACGTCCAGATTTGTTGAAACAAAAGGCCGACTTGCAGCACAGTGCCACGATCGTAAATGGCATCAGCCGAATTGGTTGGATGAAAGGTGGAAAATCAGCAGAGTGGGTTGATGAAGATTTCCACACGGTATTCACCGACAAAGCCATCGACTTCATCGACGACAACAAAAACAAGCCGTTTATGTTGTTTTTCCCATTCCATGACATTCATGTGCCACGTTCGCCAAACGCCATGTTTGAAGGCAAAACTGGAATGGGGCCCCGCGGAGATGCAATTTTACAAGTGGATTGGATGACAGGGCGTATTGTTGATGCGCTAGAAGAGAAGGGGTTGCTTGAAAATACGCTGATTATTTTCTCAAGTGACAACGGGCCCGTGTTAGATGACGGTTATGCAGATCAAGCGGTTGAGCTTATTGGCAATCATAAACCAGCTGGCCCATTCGCTGATGGTAAATACAGTGCTCATGAAGGGGGTACACGTGTGCCTATGATCACGTATTACAAAGGCAAGCAGCAAACAGGGATCAGCAATGCGTTAATCTCTCACATCGATCTATATGCGTCACTTGCAGATTTGGTTGGGTATGAATTGAACACTACCGAAGCGATTGACAGTGCAAATGTGTTACCCGCGTTGCTGGATGCCGATGCCGATGCGCGCGATGTTATGGTCGAAGAAGCCTTTACGTTAGCGTTGCGTGAAAATAGCTGGAAATACATTGCGCCATTTGAAGGCTCCACGCCAGGTTGGTTGGCGAATAAAGATGTGCGTGCGGGGCTGATGGCAGAACCACAACTTTACAACTTATCCACCGACATTAAAGAAACAAATAACCTAGCTTCACAATATCCTCAGCGTACCGAGAAAATGGCGGCTCAGTTGCAGAAAATTTTAGACCGTAAGCAACGATAGGAATCAAACACTTCACCGGTTCATGCGATGTGACTGCGGGCTTTGCCCAACACCTCGCTCATAGTTGCACCGCATGTAACCGACCTAAGTAAAAACAGTCAGCCACATGGTTTGTTGTGCGGTTGACAAACGGAACTTGCTTCAAGACATCGACACGATTGTCCATCAAATCTATATAAGCGAAAGCAAAATGAAAAAACTAAAAGTCATTATCAGCAGTGTAGCGATGCTTTTCGCGGCGGGTAGTGCCAATGCCCAGTCGTTAACAGTGACTCAAGAGTCGTTTGGTACGCTCGAAAACGGCACGCCAATTAGTTTGTATAAACTGCAAAATAAAAATGGAATTCAAGCTAATATCACTAATTATGGCGGTATTTTAGTGAACCTAATGACGCCAGACAAAGATGATAAGTTAGGTGATATTGTACTCGGATATGATGATTTAGAAGGGTTTGTGAATGATACAAGCTTTCAAGCACCGCTGATCGGCCGTTTTGGAAACCGTATTGCGAAAGGAAGGTTTGAACTGAATGGTAAGCAATACCAAGTTGCCACGAATAATAAAACCAACCATTTACACGGCGGGGTAAAAGGTTTTGGTAAACAAGTATGGCATGCCAAACCATTTTCAACGCCAGAATCTGTAGGTGTTGCACTATCTCGCTTATCGCACGATGGTGAGGAAGGTTATCCTGGAAATTTGAATGTATCAGCGGTGTATGAGTTATATAATGACAATCGTCTGACACTCACGTTCTCTGCAACGACAGATGCCAGCACGCCTGTAAATTTAACGCAGCATGCGTATTACAATTTGAATTCAACGGGATCGATTCTTGATCATGAGTTGACCATTCCTGCATCTCAATTTACCGCGGTAGACAGCACATCGATTCCTTTAGGTGCGCATCAAAAGGTTAAAAACACGCCGTTTGATTTCACTAAAGCGAAGAAAATTGGTCAAGATATTAATCAAAAGAATCAACAGTTGGGATATGGCAAAGGCTACGATCATAACTGGGTGCTAGACAAGCCATATGGAAAAATGGGATTGGCGGTGCGGGTTGAATCTAAAAGCAGTGGTCGGGTGATGGAAATTTACTCAGACCAACCCGGCCTGCAATTTTATTCAGGTAACTTCTTAGATGGCTCAACAGAAGGCAAAGATGGGCGTAAATATCAACACCGAACGGCGATTGTATTGGAGCCACAACACTTTCCAGATTCACCTAATCAGCCCACGTATCCATCGACGATATTAGAGCCAGGTGAAACGTATAAGAATGTGATCGAATACCGCTTTTCAGTACGTTAATACGGGTTTGATAATGCGATTGGGTAAGGCTCTATGCCTTGCCCGTTTGACGTATTTATATCCACATTTTTCACCCGTTTAATTATACCGTATGGTCCTGCGCGTGAGAGAGTTCCAACCCAGCGGTGCGACAGAATCGTCGCCATTCATCCGGAAAATGATGATTGGTAATACCGTGTGTGGTGCCGTTGATATCAAGTGTCACTTGGTGTGCGAACAATAGATGATGCGATGTTTTGAGCATTGCTCTGTCATCATCGGTTATCTCATCTGATAAGCGCTTTAGAAAGAATTGTCCGTTATGCGCATAAATTTTGTCCCCCACGATTGGGTGGCCTAAATGTGCTAGGTGGGCTCTGAGTTGGTGTTTTCGTCCCGTGAGTAACTCGCACTCTATCAGCGAATAGCCTTGAACGCGGTGAATCACACGAAAGCGAGAGTGACTATACTTCCCCCGCTCACCGGCATCACAAACGTGCATTTGGCAACGAATGGGCGTATCTTTTCGAACCGCTAGGTCGCATTCTAATTCGCGTTGTTGCCACTCAGGTTCACCATGAACAACAGCTTGATAGACCTTTGCTTGCATGAGTTGCTTGAGTTTTGGTTGCCAGTGGGCTGCGGCATTTGCGGTCGTTGCTAACAAAATAATGCCACTTGTCTCACGGTCTAACCGGTGTAGCAGATGTGCGTCTGGATATCCGCCATCGCGGGTTACAAGCTGGATCAAATTGTTGTAGATATTGCGAGTGGTTCTACTGACCGCAAGTGTTGCAGGTTTGTGCACAACGAGTATGTCGTTGTGTTGTTCAAGTACACACCAGTGGGTGTCTACGGTGTCTTCCTCATAGTTTGAAATACAAAAAGACAAGACATCAAATTGATTTAAAGTTGGGTTGTCATGAGCAGGGATCCCGTTCACAAGTACTGAATCTTGCGCGATAAATGCACGCCATATGGAGGGCTGTAAAAACGGAAAAAGTTGACGTAAATAATCATACAAAGCGACGTCTTGCCCCTTTGCTGAAACCGTTTCTGTAAAATGTGCGTTCATCGATACCTCTGCTTTCAAAGCTCAGTGTACCCGATCTTTATAGGCTTGAGGCGGCAGAACTAGGCCAAGTGTCTATTTCGACGTCAATTTGCCGGAAACATAAAAAAATGCTGCCCGGAGGCAGCATTTTGGATGTGATAATTCATCTGTGATTGAAATTATCGGTTGGGTGCGGTGCTGTAGTCCCATACCACTAAGTTTGCGACGGTAAGATCTCCATTGTGTTGGAAATCCACTTCGATCGTATTGTTCGTGCTGAGCACGCTTGTGGGGACAGGAATTTCCAATGTACCGAAGAAGCGGTTTGCATTTGAGATCGCAGGCCCTCGCCAGTCGATAGGTGCTTCAACTTGGATTCCATTGATGGTTAATGACTTGAGAGTCAAGAAACCGCCGGGCTTGTCATCTGCGTCAGAAAATAACGACACAGTCAAACGCAGCATGGCTTCAGCCGCACCTGAAGGTACGTTCACATTATTGACTTCAAGCGTTTGGGCTCCGCCGGTCACTGAAATACGATGAGGCACAGTACCTCCGCTGACGCTTTCACCAAAGTATTTAACTTCAGTCGAAGTCTCATTAATCGCAACATTTGAACTGAGGCTATATCGCAATACGACGGTTGCATCAGCGGCAAGTGTGAGCGAGCTTGGCGCTTGTTTCATATGGTGGCGCTCTAGGAGTGTTTCCTCAACACCTTCGAACCGCATTTGACGCATTTCAACGTTGGTAATGTTAGCGCCGCTTAACCCGAATACGTCGAGGTTAATCGTTGTGTCGTAGTTCTCGAGGTTATTGAGAATAACGAATACTTCATCACCGTCAACATATGAGTCTACTTGAACGTCTGCATCGGTTGAAATTGAATCAACACGCGTCCCATCTACGCCGGCCCAAAGTTCAAAGAACTTAATGTAAGACGACCATTGCCAGTCATCGTTATTTAAGCTTGATTCGAACATCATTGAGTAATGATAAGGCGTTGTACAATTAACGGTTGCGTCATAAGCACAGCCGCCAGGCAAGTATCCCCAGATTGGTTTGGCTGGCGTGAACGGCATTGATTTGACAACATAGTCAGGGCGTTCTAGGAATTGCATTAACATAGAGTTGAAAGCCTTGAGGTTTGCAATATCATAGCGTTCTTCGTGAGCGCGAGTATCCCAAGCACCTTGAACTGCCCCGTACTCTGATAGCACAATCGGTTTACGGTTTTGTAAGCCGCCTCTATTGACGTCATCCCATTCCATCATGTCGAGCATGCCTTGAACATGGCTACCACGACGCACGCGCGTTGGTTGGCCTTGTTCGGCACCCGGCCAGTCGTATATGTGCACGGCATAGAAGTCCATGTTGTCGCCAGCTGCCGCCATGAATCCGCGCCACATAACATCCCACTGGTACCATTCATCTGCACGCGTATCATCGACCGTTGTTGCCATTGCATTGCGGTAGAACTCACGGGCTTCGGCCTGTAATACGGCATCAGGGTTGATGATCCATTGATCGTAAGCTGAATCGCTCAAGCGAGATAAGCCATCGGGAGAATGAAAGTCGTGTTGTCCCCATGTCATGCCACCAATCAGTGGCGCTTCAGAGCCGAGATGGTCTCGAATCGATTGCGCGACTAAGTTGTGGTATTCCCAAATTGCTTCTTGGTTGGTGACCATGAATTGCCCAGTTTTCATTTTCATGTCGGGTTCATTGATCACTTCCCAATATTTCGGCATGGGTTCGCCGACATGGCCATTATTTGAATTGGCATAGTAATGCTCTAAGTATTGGCCCATCCAAGCTGCGGATGTCTCAATGTTTTTGGGTTGCCAGCCAGTTGACGTCATGCCATTGGCGTTCCAGTTGAGTGTTGGGTAAGTGGGGTGTGGGTTGGTACCGGCAATGAGTTCTGTTGAAGACTCATCAAAACGAGTATATAGCTCAGTATTCGCATAAGCCTCGCGCAACACTTTACCGCGATCTTCCATCCAATTTAGATCTGGCCAGTTTGGTTTGTTGGGGTCTTCTGCTGTTTCTGCAAATTTCCAAGTCGCAGACCCGTTGTCACGTCCTAAGTGAACATCAAGGGTATTAAGCACGTAGTTCAAACGGTCAGTGTGACCTATCCAGTCACGTTCATGAATTGCGCTATGCATTGTAATGTGTCGGCTACGACCAAAATCCGACACGCCGTTAACGCTGTGTTTCATGTTGGCATTCACAACCACATCCACGGAGTGAATATTGTTTGCTTGAGCCGCAGAGCACCCTTTGGCGTTTGCAAATGCACCCAAGGGTGTTGAGCCACAGATATCTGCGCTGTTTTGTACCCCGTCATTATCTGAATCGGCAGTGACAGTACACCCATTGGACGACACATTTTCGCCGTAGGGGGTGTCGCACTGATCGAGATCGTTGATAACACCGTCAAAGTCATCATCATCACCCCCACTGCTTTTACAGCCTAGGGTGTCTACAAATGAACCTACAGGTGTATTGGCACATTGGTCTATTTTGTCGTTGATACCGTCTTCATCGGTATCGAGTTGCGATGGTGCACAGCCAACCGAGTTAACATTTTCGTCGCTCGGAGAGCTTGGACATTGGTCGTTGATGTCGGAAACTCCGTCTGAATCTCCGTCAATGTTAAGGTCCGCATTACCCAAACGCGTAAAACTAATGTTGTCGATATTGAATTGGAAGTCCGCCGAGCCTGCACCGTAGATACGAATGGTGTTGTTGCCGGAGAATATATTGAATTGGCCACTGCCTTGTTGCGTGTAGAAACTATCCCAGTCACCACCTTGGCTTGTGATTGGGGTAATGTTCTTGAGCGCCAAAGTTCCAGTATGATCGGTGATCATGAGCCCCGCAGCAACATTTTCAGTGACGCCTGTTGCTACACGGTAAGCTACTGAATACAAGCCATCTTGGGGCAGATCTACGTAGAATTCTAAGTAGTCACCACTGTTGAAGTAATTCACAGCTGTACCGTTATCAATGGAATAGACTTCGACTTCTCCGCCATTTGCTTGATAGGCTTCCGCTTCGAGTACAAAGCTCCCTTCCACCGGCGAACCACCGCCAGTATCACCGCCAGTATCACCACCCGTGTCACCGCCCGTGTCTCCACCGGTATCACCGCCCGTATCACCACCCGTGTCACCGCCCGTGTCACCACCGGTATCACCGCCCGTGTCACCACCGGTATCACCGCCCGTGTCACCACCGGTATCACCGCCCGTGTCACCGCCCGTGTCACCACCTGTGTCACCACCTGTGTCACCACCGGTATCACCGCCAGGGATATCACCCGTGTACGTTAATTCAAACGATTCCAAATTCCATTGCCAGTCGTTCGAACCTGCACCGAGCACTCTAATGATGTGTGTGCCTGCTGATAGTTCCAAGCTTGAAGAAGCCACTAATGATGAAAAGTTATCCCAGCCTGTCGCAGGTACATTGGTTTTGCCTTGGCTTTGCCAAATACCATTGACGTCAACTAAAAGTTCTATTTCGGAACCCGACGTGACAGACGTACCAATATTGTAAATGACCTGATAGGTACCATCTTGTGGGATGGACACCTGGTAATCCGCTGAGTCACCGCGGTTAACATAATTAATAGCGGATTCGCCATTGACGTTATAAGTGCTAATAACATTGCTTTGCCCATCGGCGTATGAGCCGGAAATTGAAATATAGCTTTCAGCTTCCACTGTAATCGAGGAGGGTGGATCAACTGGGGTTGATGAGTCGACTAAGTTCAGATTAAAAGCATCCATATTCCATTGCCAGTCATTAGCTCCGGATGCATATATACGAACGCGGTTAGTACCGGCCGAAAGCTGGACTGTGTGGTTCGAGTCTAGGGTTTCAAAATTGTCCCAGCCGCCAGTGGGCACTTGAATCTTTCCCTGAGATAACCATGAATTTCCAGACATCACAAGAAATTCAACTTCAGCGCCATTGGGAACTGCTGTACCTATTAGATACTCTAGAGAATAAGTTCCTGTATCCGATACATTTAAATCGTATTCGACATAGTCACCTCGGTTAACGTAATTAATCGCGGTGACACCGCTTGTGTTGTAGACACTCACGCGATTCGGTTGGCCATCTGCATAAGAACCGCCTTGAACGACAAAATTTTCTGCTTCAATGCGAAGTGATTCTGAGTGTGCCGCAGAACTGATACTCATCCAGAATAGCGACGACAGCACTATTTGAGCAGGTTTGCTTAGTATAAATCTGTGATTCATTTTAACTCCGTGTATGTTGACAATTAATCATTGAGTTGCAATGTAACCCTCGTTGCGAGTTAGCCCCCGAGAACAAAATATTGTGTAAATACTCAGTTCATCACTCTTCATATTTATTTTTATTGAGAGGTGTTACAGCCACGAAAATATAAATTGTGGCAGGAATTAAAATAGTTAGATTGATCTCGATATAACATTAATTGTTAACAATAGTTCTGAATTGTGATCCGTGGAGAAATAATGAAATAGTTTGTGAAAAAAAATGAAAATGTGCTTTTGTATTGTAATTTATTGATATAAAAGGTGGTTGGTGATCGCGGATGTTAAAGTCATTTTTACAATAATGTACATTCTTAATTCATTAGTAGTTGTTACTCCAAATTAGTTTGTTTAGAGTTCTAATTCTATTTTTTCAACATTTTAAATGTATAACAGACTTTTTTGATAAAGAGAGGAGGAGTATGGAGGACGTCCTTGTCCTTTAATATATTAAAGATCGAATGGGCGATAACTTTCAATTTCAGTTTTTATTCCACCAGCTGTAATCCAAAAGCTTTTGGGATCTCCTATCACCTGAGCTTTATCGCCATCAATACGCAATGCATTGCCTTCTGGCATTGCTAACACTTTTTGTGACGGTGTTAATGCAAGATATTCAGTTAAACGTTGAAGGCGTGTTTCACCGTTATGGTCACTTTGTGTCCATTCAGTGTAATGCGGGTTGAGTTGAAACGGCACTAACCCTAACGAGGTCAGTGAAGGGGGTTGGATAATCGGCATATCATTCGTTGTACAAATGGTCGGGCCGGCAACATTCGACCCAGCGCTCCAACCTACGTATGGCATACCTTCGGCAACTCGAATGCGAATGGGCTCTAACAATTGAAGTGCGTAAAGACGTTCGAGTAGTCTAAAGGTGTTGCCGCCGCCAACAAAGATAGCGTCGGCGTCAAATACGGCTTGATCGGGTTTGTCGAATTCATGAATTCCTTGAACTTCGATACCAAGCGGTGAGAGGGCGCGTTGCACCATGTGCGAGTATTCGCGATTGTTGATGGTGACACCCGCATAGGGAACAAATAGAATTTTACGGCAGTCAGCGTCGATCAGCTGTTCTATCATTGGCAGTGCGTGGGCTAAATAGGCCGAGTTGCCTGTGCGAGAGGCGCTTAGAAGAAGTGTGCGTTGTGTGTTCATCTTAAGTTCAGAAACGGATGGCAAAGTGGAATACTACCAGAGTGAGTGAACGAGCTCGATAGACAAAAATCATAAGTTGCAGCTGACAATACTTGATTTCGATCAACTCGCCCTGATATTAGGTATCGGTGTTGCCATTTTTAAGCATTCAAGAGGAAGTCATGAAGCGTATCGCATTATTTTTGCTCACTAACATTGCCGTGATGGTGGTGTTCAGTATTGTTTTGAACATATTATTTGCTGTGTTTGGGATTCAAGATACTCGCGGAATTGCCGGTATGGCTATGATTGCTGGGGTCTTTGGCTTCGGTGGGGCATTTGTGAGCCTATACATGTCGAAGTGGATGGCTAAACGTTCAACTGGCGCACATGTGATTGAAACGCCTCAAAACGAGGCTGAACGTTGGCTAGTCGAGACGGTAGAGCGTCAGGCACGTACGGCCGGCATAGCCATGCCAGAAGTCGCAATTTACGACTCGCCTGACATGAATGCTTTTGCCACAGGCCCAAGTAAAAACAATTCGCTGGTTGCTGTGTCTACCGGGCTTCTCACTTCTATGAGTAAAGATGAAGTTGAAGCGGTTTTAGGCCATGAAGTGAGTCACGTGGCCAACGGCGATATGGTGACCATGACGTTGATTCAAGGGATTGTGAACACCTTCGTGATCTTCCTTGCTCGTTTAATCGCTCAAGCAATTAGTAGCGCAGTATCGCGTAATAGTGACGATGGCCAAGGCCTTGGATGGTTGGCCTATACCGGTACGGTAGTGGTGTTGGAAATTGTATTCGGTTTGCTCGCAAGCGTGATCGTAATGTGGTTCTCGCGTAAGCGTGAATATATTGCTGATGCCGGGGGAGCCTATCTCACTAGCCCACAAAGTATGGCCAATGCATTGCGTCGTTTGAGCCAAAGCCATGAACCACAAATGGAAGGGCAACTCGCAGCTTTTGGCATTAATGGTAAATCAGCAATGGCAGAATTGTTCATGAGCCATCCGCCTATTGAAAAGCGCATCGCAGCACTTGAGGCCCAGCGTTAATCCCCAATCAAATTGGTGTTTTGAGAAAGCCTCCTATGGGGAGGCTTTTTTAATGCCGTTGAATCACTTGCAGTTCTTGCTCGCATCACATAATTTGTTAGCCGTTAACGTTGCTTTACTTCCTAACGGGTGGATTTATAACTCATGCAAGCTCAACCTACTTCTCAGATCAGGTCCGTTCTCATGGTGTGTATGGGCAATATTTGTCGTTCGCCTACCGCTGAAGCTGTGTTTCGACAAATGGCTCAAGCTCATGGTCTATCTGTGCATATCGATAGTGCTGGTACCATTGGCCATCACTCTGGCGCTAAACCTGATCCGCGTTCAGTGAAAGTGGGGCAAGGCCGTGGCTATGATTTTGGCCATATCTGTTCGCGTAAAGTTGTGCCAGATGACTTTTACAAGTTTGATCTTATTTTGGCCATGGACCAAGCCAACTTCGATGACTTAATTGACACATGCCCGGAAAAACAACTCGCCCATAAAGTACGCCTAATGCTCGAATTTTCGTCGCAGTCGGAACATTCGGAAGTGCCAGACCCATACTATGGCGGTGCCCGTGGCTTTGATTTGGTGTTGGATTTAATTGAAGATGCAAGCCAAGGGCTTGTGACCCATATTACTGAATCTTATCCCAGCCAAGGATAACGCAAAAGTTGTGTTGCACTTGGCTAATTCTTGAAGCAATTTGTTAACTCCTGTATAACAGCGTCAAAATCGGTGCTCGCAAGAGCTTAAAGGGGAATACGGTGTAAGTCCGTAACTGTTCCCGCAACTGTAAATCGAGCTAATATCTAACGCCACTGGGTTTTCTGGGAAGGCAGGTATTGGGTGATCTCGATGAGTCAGGAGACCTGCCGTTTTTATAACTGATTTTAATGTACCCAAGCGGGAATACTTGGCATGCATCATTCGGATTCATTGCGGCAGTTTCCCGCCTGCAAATCCAATGTGTGTGCTATGAAATACCGACTAAGGATTCGTAGTGACACACCATACATCGCCCCCATTCATTAATGTGCAACAGCTGCAATGGAAAGCAGGGCAGCGAGCCATTCTTGATGATGTAACGTTCGCGCTTCCTAAAGGTCGATTTATTGGATTGATTGGCCCAAACGGTGCTGGAAAAACCTCATTGCTGCGCTGCTTAACTCGCTTCTATCAACCCGGCCAAGGCTGCATTGAACTGGATGCAAAACCGTTGCAGTATTGGACTCGAACGCAGTTGGCTCAACGAGTTGCTCTGGTGGCACAACACACAAATGCCGCCATGAACCTTTCGGTCTTTGAATTAGTGCGTATGGGGCTGACCCCTTATAAAACGGCTTTTGAGAGCGATACGAGTGCCGATCTAGAATGTATTTCTGGTTGTCTAGACAAGATGGGGGTGCTGGATAAGTCCTCGCAGCAAATTAACACATTATCTGGTGGTGAATTACAGCGTGTGCTTATTGCTAAGGCGCTGGTGCAATCCCCTGAACTGATGCTGCTGGATGAACCAACCAATCATCTCGACATGTGTTATGCACACGATGTGATGGCGCTTGTACGCCAACTTGATATGACGGTTCTTGCAAGCATCCACGATGTTAATTTAGCGGCCCAATATTGCGACTATTTAGTGTTTGTCAAGGCAGGCACCTGCATCCATTTTGGCCCCACTTCGGAGGTCTTCAATGCAGCAAATTTGAGTGAATTGTTTGACCGGCCTTGTCGTGTTGACGAACACCCTTATCACCGGCAACTTTGGATGAACTTTATCGCTCAGGGAGCACAGTGATGAAGGGTATTTCAATCACAATATTAGTGCTAGTGAGCGTTGTAAGTATTGTGCTGAGTTTAAATTTTGGTGCTGCGAATATCGATGTATGGCAAACAACCATGTGTCATTTGCAATCAAATGACTGTGCGCCCAGCGCATTTGCAAACACGATTGTGTTCGATATTCGTTTACCGCGAGTTATTACGGGCTTTGCGGTAGGAGCTGGGTTGACGTTAGCCGGAAATATTCTTCAAGGTGTCACCCGAAATCCATTAGCTGATCCATATCTGTTTGGCATTGTTTCAGGTGCCGGTTTAGGAGCCGTATTAGGCGGGATTGTGGCAAGCGCCACAGGTATTCAAGTGCCTTTGACCGTGCTGGCATTCGTAGGCGCGTTGGGCGCGGTGTTTATTGTGGTGACCGTGAGTGCGAAGCATCATTGGCAGCGTATCGATCAAGTGCTATTGGCTGGTGTCGCAGTGTCTTTCTTATGCACTGCAGTGACTAGTTTGTTGCTATATCTTGATAGTCCCCATGCCGCAAACCGTGTGATTTTTTGGTTGATGGGAAGCCTTGCGAATGCAGACTGGCAAGCCGTGAGTCTTATTGTGCCAGTGGTATTAGCCGGGGCGTTTGTCGTGCAAGGGTTAACCCGACAACTGGATGCTTTGCAGCTGTCAGACGACGCTATTCATGCGCTCGGTATATCCATTAGTAAACTAAGGATGATGTTAATGTTACTGGTCGCGTCTATGAGCGCAGTCATCGTAGCATTTTGCGGTGGTATTGGCTTTGTTGGCTTAATGGTGCCCCATATTGTGCGTCAGCTGTTTGGTTATCGCAATTCTGTGTCAAACGTCGCTTGCGTGTTTGCTGGCGGTACATTCCTCGTTTGGGTTGACGTGGTCGCGCGGTCTATCTTGCCCAATCAAGAGATCCCCATTGGTATTATTACAGCAGCAATTGGAAGCGTGTTTTTCATTGTTCTAATGAGTCGTAGGAGCGCATGATATGGCGGGTTCACAATTAATTTTACACACATTGATGTGCAATGTTCAGCCCGTAGACGGTTCGCGCCGTGGTGAATTTGAGGCTGAAATGAACCGCAAGGTAAAACCTCTCGGTTCACTTGGACAACTGGAATCGCTCGCTATTGATTTGGCACTCATGAGCGGTCGAACTGGTGTCATTAATCACGCTGAGCTGTTTTTATTTGCAGCCGATCATGGCGTGGCTCAAACAGGTGTCAGCATTGCCCCGCAAGCGGTGACGGCAATGATGGTAGAGCAGTTCACGCGCGGCACTGCGGCTATTAATAGTGTTTGTACCACAACCAATACGCCATTGAACATCATTGATGCTGGCCTACTGAACACAGTGAATCACGTGTCTGTTATTGATACTGCCGTGGCACGTGGAACTCAGAACTTTCAACATGAACCCGCGATGTCAGAGGCTGTGGCGTTAAGTTCTATTTTGGCCGGCTTTAAACTCATCGAACACCATATATCCAAGGGGTGCGATTGTGTATTGCTTGGCGAAATGGGAATTGGTAACACCACCAGTGCTGCTGCAATTATGGCCGCACTGACATCATTTTATACCAGCGAGTGTGTGGGGCATGGCACAGGTGTGTCAGACGAAGTGGTTGAGCTTAAAGTTGAACTGATTTCCAAAGCCTTGTTGCGAATCGACGATATATCCGATCCTTTGCAGGTATTGCAAGAAGTCGGTGGGCTTGAAATTGCTCAGATGGTTGGCGCTATGTTGGCTAGCGCATCACTCAAGACTCCTGTAGTGATCGATGGGTTTATTTGCAGCGCGGCAGCGTTGCTGGCTGTCACTATAGAACCCAATGTACGGGGGTACCTCATATTTGCCCATCTATCGGATGAGCGCGGTCATGAAAAAATGCTCAGTGAATTGCATGCCAAACCACTGTTGAAGTTGGGCATGAAACTGGGGGAAGGCACAGGAGCGGCTTTGGCTGTTCCATTGATTCGGTCTGCAGCTGCATGTTTGGCCCATATGGGCACGCTCGAACAAGTGGGGCTCGCATAGCATGAGCGCCGCTACACATAAGTCAGAAATGAGGGCCTCCGGTATGCGCTATCAATGGCACTTGTTTTTGTTAGCGTTGGCATTTCTCACGCGTATTCCGATTCCAGCGAGCGTGCCGTTTAGTGAGCCTCGGCTTAATCAAGCGAATCGCTATTTTGCGTTGGTTGGCACCTTGATTGGCGCCATCTCCGCGAGCATTTTTTTAATCAGCCATACCTTGTTTAGCATTGAGGTTGCAGTGGTAATGGCAATGATCGCCAGCCTCATGACCACGGGCGTGTTTCATGAGGACGGTTTAGCGGATAGTGCCGATGGTTTAGGCGGTGGCCTAACCATTGAACGCAAACTTGCGATTATGAAAGACAGCCGGATTGGTAGTTATGGTTCAGCGGCATTAATGATGGCCCTGCTGATGAAATTCGCTGTACTTTCATCGATTCCACAAGTTGTGGTGGCGCTCATTGTTGGGCATACACTTTCGCGCGCTGTGGCAGCCTCTCTCATTGGCGCAATGCCCTATGTTTCTGAGTCAGATGGTAGTAAATCTAAACCGTTGGCCAATACTCAAAGCCAAACCGATGTGTGGTTTTTGGTCGTTACATGTGCCGCTATTTTACTTTGGTTACCGATTGTACACGCGCTTGCGCTAGTGGCGATGTGTATGTGTGTACGGCAGATGGCAAAAATCTATCTCTCGCGCCAAATAGGCGGCTACACGGGCGATACATTAGGTGCTTGTCAGCAAGTGGCTGAGCTAGCGTGTTACTTATGCTTCGCCTTACCATGGTTTTTATAATACATGCTTAATCTCACACAATTACCTTGTCACATGCTGGTATTGGGTGGTGCCCGATCAGGTAAAAGCCAGTTTGCTGAAAACATAATCATCAGCACAAACGCGGCGCCACACCAAGTTACTTATGTTGCAACGGCAACTGTCATTGATGATGAAATGGAGCATCGAATTGCCCATCATCAACAAAGCCGACCCAGCGGTTGGGCTTTGGTAGAAGAGCCTGTAAGCATAACAAAGGTACTTGCCAATAAATCGAGCTCCGAGCATCTTATCTTGGTGGATTGCCTTACGTTGTGGCTCAATAATTTACTGTTTAACGAACTATCGGATGAGCAAATCGAACGGCAAGTCGATGCATTGTGCGATGTTATTAAAAGTTCTTCTGCCACCATTGTCTTGGTGTCTAATGAAGTCGGGCAAGGTATTGTTTCCGATAATGCTTTAGCGCGACGATTTGTTGATCTATCAGGACGTATGAATCAGAAGTTAGCGCAAGCGGTTGGCACGGTTGTGTTGGTGACGGCGGGTTTACCTCTTTACCTCAAAGGGGGGGGCACATGACTCCAGTTTATATCGATTTTCTCCGTCATGGGCCAGTCGCGGGCTTACCTGCACTCAATGGTGTCACCGATGTAGCGCTCGCAGAAGGCGCGTTGGACAACATGCAACGGCAGGCAAAGCGCTTTGCTATCGAGTATCAAGCTGTGATCAGTTCACCTAAGCGGCGATGCCGCACATTCGCTGAACGCTACAGTACGCAGCGTGATGTGTCGCTTCATATTGAACCACAATGGCAAGAGTTTGATTTTGGTGATTTGGATGGTGTGCCGTTCGAGCAAATGAACGAGCAACAGCGGTCAATAATGGGATTGTTTTGGGCGCATAGCACTAACTTCGAGTTGCCTGGAGCGGAATGCTATGAGGCATTTTCAAATCGCATTTGGTCAGCATGGCAGCACCTTGCTACATCCAACCCACAAAGCACTCTTGTTGTTACGCACGGTGGGGTGATTGTCGTATTAGTCGCGTTGTTAATGAATATTCCATTGGCTGATGCTTATAAACGTTTGCACGTTGGCTATGCGTCGATGACTCGTGTTTGTTTTTACGATGATCCGAAGCAGGCCCGAATTGAGTTTATTGGAGCGCCGCTGGTATGACAACGTTGATGATTCAAGGCACCGCATCAGATGTTGGAAAATCTGTCATCGTTGCTGGAATTTGTCGAGTTCTTGCGAACCGTTCGTTCAATGTCGCGCCTATGAAGCCCCAGAACATGGCTCTGAACAGTGCTGTGACTGACGAAGGCTTGGAGATTGGCCGAGCGCAATGGGTACAAGCCATGGCTGCTCGGCAAAAACCGCACGTTGATTTCAATCCGATTTTACTGAAGCCAGAGTCAGACACGGGCGCACAAGTTATCATCCACGGCAAAGCTTTAACGACCATGCAAGCTCAGCAATATCACGCGCATAAACCGCATGCTATGGCGGCAGTGCTGGAGTCCCACAAACGCTTGGCCTTGGCGTTTGATCATATTGTTGTTGAAGGAGCGGGTAGCCCCGCAGAAATTAACCTACGCGAAGGTGATATTGCCAATATGGGGTTTGCTGAGGCGGTAGATTGTCCGGTGATCCTCGTGGCCGATATTGACAAAGGAGGGGTGTTTGCCCAGCTTGTTGGGACCTTAGAGCTCCTTTCTAAGTCTGAACAAAACCGAGTTGTAGGGTTTGTTATTAACAAGTTTCGGGGCGATATAGGCTTGCTAGAGTCGGGGCTCGATTGGCTAGAGAATCGCACCGGAAAACCGGTTTTAGGGGTTCTACCATATTGTCATGAACTGCACCTTGCTGCTGAAGACGCGATCGAAAGTGAGCAACGTCGAAATGAGGCTAGCCGTGTCAAAATCTGTGTACTTGGATTGCCACGCATTAGTAACCATACAGACTTCGATCCGCTCAGGCTCCATACCGATATTGATTTGGAATTTGTCATGCCGCAACAGAACATTCCAGCGTGCGACTTAGTTATTATTCCGGGTTCCAAATCGGTTGCGCATGACCTCGAGTTTTTGCGAAAGCAAGGCTGGGATGTGCACATACAGCGTCACCTTAGATACGGTGGCAAGGTCTTTGGCATTTGCGGTGGCTACCAAATGCTAGGGCAAAGCATTACCGATCCGTGCCTTATTGAAAGTCAGGTTGAGCGCGTAGAAGGGCTTCAATATCTCAACATATACACGCAAATGAATACCAAAAAGACGCTCCGCCGAGTGAGCGGTGAAATGACGCTGGGCCAACATAGTTGTGCAGTGACAGGTTATGAAATTCATTGTGGCCAGACGCAATTAAACAGCGCTTCGCAAGCGTCAGTATTAAATCTAACGAGTGGCCATCAACAATGGCAATGTGGCGCTCAAACCGAAGATCAGCAAATTGCAGGGTGCTACCTACATGGCCTGTTTGACGAAGCTCCTGCTGTGACTTTGCTTTTAAGTTGGTTAGGCCATGATACCGAACAACAAGACTCGATTGAGTCGATTCAGGAGAACGCCATCGAAACTTTGGCGAACACACTAGAACACCACTTAGACATACCAAAGTTGTTTAAGATTTTGAACGAGGATAAGCACCATGAGTGACAAAGAGACTCAAACGGAAGACGCAACATCAACCAAACAGCAAAAGCATCAAGAACGTCAGCAAAAGTTAAAACAAAAAGTAGACGAGCGCATTGCTGCAGCAAGTGAAGACAAAGGCTTGTTTCTGGTGATTACAGGCAATGGCAAAGGCAAGTCTACCGCTGGCTTTGGTGTGGTGACACGCGCAGTTGGACATGGTTATAAAGCAGGCGTTGCACAATTTATCAAAGGTCAGTGGGAATGCGGTGAACGCAATCTGTTGCAAAACAATGGGGTCGAATTTCACGTGATGGGGACAGGTTTCACGTGGGAAACGCAAAATAGAGAATCTGACATCGAACAATCTGAGTTGATATGGAAAGAGGCGAAACGCATGTTGGCCGACCCGTCAATTGATGTGGTTCTACTCGACGAGTTGACTTACCTTGTGAGCTATAAATACCTTGAATTGGATGATGTGGTGAATGCAATTGCAAATCGTCCTGATGGACAACATGTAGTTGTGACCGGAAGAGGCTGTCATCGTCAGTTAATCGAAATGGCCGATACTGTGAGTGAAGTGCAATCTACCAAGCATGCTTTTGATAGTGGCATTAAAGCTCAAAAAGGAATCGACTGGTAATGCGTGCTCTGGTGCTTGGTATTGTCTTGTGTTGTTCTGTTGTGTTCACTTTTGCAAATGAACAGCAGCCAAAGGTTGTAGTATTAGCGCCTCATGTGGTGGAAATGCTCTATACCATTGGTGCAGGTGATCAAATTTTAGCAACAACAGAACATTCAGACTTTCCTGAAGAAGCGTTGGCCATTCCAAGAGTAGGCAACTACGTTCGACTACAAATAGAAACTATTTTGGAGCTACAGCCCGATTATGTGATTGTTTGGCGCAATGGAAACCCACCCGATGATCTCGCGCGTTTGGAGCGTCTTGGGTTAAATATCGTCGATTCGCATCCTATACAATTGAGTGATGTCGCCAGTGAATTGAGAAAGTTTGGGCAGTTGCTAGGACACCAAGCGCGAGCCGAGCAGCAAGCATTAGCGTTTGAGCATAAATTGCAATCGATACGTGAACGGTATCAATCGACGACCAAATTGCGAGTGTTTTATGAGTTGTGGCCTCAACCTCTTACAACGGTGAGTCGCGGAAGTTGGCCTCAGCAAATTTTGGATTTGTGTCATGTCGACAATGTGTTGATTGATACCAAAGGAGAATACCCAAACGTGAGTTTGGAAACGGTGGTCGCCTTGTCGCCATCAGTGATTATTCAACCGCATGATAGCGCAAGGAATATACCGGCCACGGACTGGTCGAAATGGCCTGTGATACCTGCGGTTAAAAAAAACAACATATTGCACCCCAATGCGGATCGATTGCACCGCATGACAACGCGTATGTTGGATGAAGCATCTTTGTTGTGCGAGGCTCTTGATCAGCTCCGCTGATAGGTCTTGCATGTTTTAATTGGGAGCGATGCTCCTGTGAAGTCTTGCCATGATGGCAAGCATAAAATTTATTTAGGTGTCCGAAAGGGTGAAACGGGAAATCGGTGTAACTCCGATACTGCCCCCGCAACGGTAACTGATAAGGATCACAAGCGTTTAGTCGCAACCACTGCTTCGGCGGGAAGGTGTGAGATGTTGTTTCAGGAGTCCGGAGACCGGCCTAAATTTATACTTAATGGAATCAGGTACGGCGGGTATCTGACATAAAAAATGAAAAAAAATACACTTTACGTCGCCATTGCAACTGCATTGCTGAGTGCACCAGTCTGCGCAGAAGAAACAGAAACCATGGTGATCACTGCAAACCGTGTTGAACAAAATAAATTCGACGTGATGGCATCAGTTGATGTGATCACGCGCGAAGATATTCAATTGATTCAGCCTGTCTCTGTGGTTGATCTGTTGAACCGAACGTCGGGCGTGACCTTCGTTCAACAAGGCGGCGCAGCGAACACTACGTCGATTTTTATGCGCGGAACAAATTCCAATCAAGTGCTTATTTTGATCGATGGCGCACGAGTGGGCTCTGCCACATTGGGTCAAAAGTCGATTCAAGATCTATCGCCTACTCAAATCGACCGTATTGAAGTGGTGAAAGGACCCCGTGCTGCATTGTATGGCTCAGATGCAATTGGTGGTGTGATTCAAATCTTCACTCGCGATTTGGCGCCGAATCAATTTAACCTTGGCGGTGGTTATGGCTCTAATAACACTGCACAGTTCGACGCAGCCGGTGGCTTTGAGCTGTTTGGTAGCCGCAACACTATGAGCATCACGGGCCAAAAAAGTGATGGTTTTAGCGTGACCGATGCCGAGCCTGATGATGATGGCTACGAACGCGGTGCGGTAAGCCTAAAAGGCGATTACCAAGTGGGAAAAGTACTATCTTTTGATTGGATGGGCCTGATTGAAAAGGGTGATTATGATTTCGATGGTGGATTTGAAAACCAAAAAGACTACCGAAATCACCTCGTGCAAATAGGCACAACAGCCGACCTTGGCCAAACGATTTTGCGTTTGGAAATTGGCCAAAGTGAAGATGAACAAAACGGTTATGGCAATGGTATAGGAAAGGGCGATGGTTCTTTGTATCAAACCACCATTAATCAGTTGTCTGCCAATGTTACCCACAGCATTAATGATGATTTTACGGTGATTCTGGGGGCTGACCTACAAGATCAAGAAGTAGATAGTAGTGATCCCATTGCCGTTGATGAGCGCACGGTTGAAGGCTACTACGCAGGTTTGACTGGCGAAGTAGGGCAATTCCTAGCTGAAGCTGCAGTTCGATACGACGACATTGAGCATGTGGACAGCGAAACGACCTATAACCTAAGTGCGGGTTACAAATTTTCACCCAACTGGCTAGTAAGCTTGAATTACGGGACTGGTTTTAAGGCGCCGTCGTTCAATGACCTGTATTCGCCCTGGGGCGGTAATCAAGACTTGGTGCCTGAAACATCGGATACTGTTGAGTTGTTGCTCAAAGGCAACTTGGATTTGGTCTCGATTGAATTTGCGGCATACAACACCAATATTGATGACTTGATCGAATGGGCTCCTATTGCGCCAGGTAACCCAAACTGGACACCGACGAACCTTTCTAGCGCTGAAATCAAAGGTATTGATTTAACCCTCAGCACATCTTTGTTTGATATTGAGCATCAGCTTACTGCAACCCTGTTGGATGCTGAAAACAAAACGACGAAGGAAGATTTAATTCGCCGTCCTTCACAAAAGTTCACGTATGCTGCAAGTTACGCATATAACCAATGGAATGTGTCCGGAGACTTGTCGTACAACAGCGACGCTGAAGATTCGTATGGTGCGAAACTGCATTCCTACAGCTTGTTGAATGTCTTTGCGGGTTATGAGTTTGATAACAATTTCACGGTTCGAGCCTACGGCCGAAATATGCTAGATAAAGATTACTCTGGAGCTATTGGTTACAACACAGCGGGTCGAGAGGTGGGATTAACTGTCACACTGCAAAACTATTAAGGCTGTATTTACATAGCACTTTATGACCAAAAGCCGAACGATAGTTCGGCTTTTTTGTGGCTGATATTTAGATTGCAAAGTTGACCTTTATTTCGCCGTTCCATTCAAACATACAGACATAAAAAAGCCGGCGGTTAAGCCGGCTTGTCAGATGGCAGTGCGCGTATCTTACTCTGCGCTAGCCTTAGTCATTGGAGATGACGACTGGCTTGTGGCGTTTTGTGAACCTCGGCGAACAAGGCTCGATTCATCTACAGATAGGCCGTTACGACGTGGCATTACGCTGGCATCTACCGCTGGAGCTTCAGCGAAGTTAGGCTTCGTTGTTGGCGCAACTGTTACTTTCTCATACCATGCCTTGGCCTTCACTGCTGGGGCAGGTTGCTCGTTCGCTTCTGGCGCTTTGGCAACTGGCGCTTCAACGACTGGCTCTGGCTTGACTTCAGGTTGTGTTTCCACTTCCTGCTCAGTAGTGGCAGTGGCCGCCGGTGCTGTATCTACTGGAGCTGGTGTAGC
The DNA here is from genome assembly GCF_023703465.1 of Echinimonas agarilytica. Taxonomy (NCBI): domain Bacteria; kingdom Pseudomonadati; phylum Pseudomonadota; class Gammaproteobacteria; order Alteromonadales; family Echinimonadaceae; genus Echinimonas; species Echinimonas agarilytica. The sequence continues at coordinate 47,077 of NZ_JAMQGP010000009.1, forward strand.
AGCTTCAGCCACAGCTTGCTCAACAACGGGAGTAGGCTCAGTAGGCTCAGGTGTTTCGACCTTAGTTTCCACCGGCGCTGGGTCTGCTTTTGGTGCTTCAGCTTTTACCGCTTCAGGCGCCGGAGCAGTCGTTGTTTCTGTAACAGCTGTAACGTCTGCCTTTGGCTCAGCCGCTTCTGGGGAAGTCTCCACAACTTCATCAGTGCGCGCTAGCGCAGCCTCAATGGCAGCACGAGTTGCCTGCTTGGCTTCAGCGTCAGCAATTTCCGCAGCGGTGATTGCAGCAGCTTGTTCAGCTGTGTTCTCAACAGGCTTATCGGCAACTGGTGCAGATTTGCTAGCTGCTTCTTCGGCGCTAGGATAGCGAGCTTCAACCGTATCTTGCTGCTCAGTTTGAGGCTTACGACGACGTTGTCGGCGTGGCTTCGCGGGTTTAGCTTCGTCAGTCGATACTGCTTCTGGCATGACTTCAGAAACAGGTGCTTCTTCGGTCGCTTGTTGGTCTTTCACGCGAACTTTTTTGTGAAGGTTACGACGTTGACGACGCTCTTTCACTTTACGTTGTTTCGCTTCTTCAGCCGAGTTTTGTGCTTTTGGTGCTTCTTCAGTTACCGCTGTTTCTGAAGTTTCTACCGTTTCAACTGCTTTCGTATCCTTATCATTTCGATCGTTTCGACGATTGCGGTTACGATTACGGTTGCGGCGATTGTTAGGCTTCTCAGACTCATTTTCCGCTGCATTGTTTTCATTCTTAGCCTTGCTAACTTTTTCGTCTTTATTCGCTTCATCGTTTCTATTTCGATTATTGCGATTATTACGATTGTTAGTGCGGCGATTGTCGCGGCGGCCTCGTTCGCCACGATTGTTCGGGCGACGACGGTTTTTCTGCTTGTTGTCCGTATCTTTCTTAGGCTGCTCATCAGTACCGAAAATACTGGTAAAAAAGGCTACGATTTTAGCAAAAAGACTCACCTCTGAGCTTTTCTTCTTAGCCGTTTGTGTTGGCTTTGCAGCGACGCTTGGAGGAGTTGGTGATGCGGATGACTGCATGCCAGACAGCGCAGGTTGTTCTTTGCGTGGCGGTACTGCTTCACCGCGAAGGTTCGCTGTCAACGCAGAAGGATCAGGCTCTGCTAATGAGTAGCTCACTTCAGTGAGTTCTTCATTTGGACGCAGGCGCTGAACTTCGTAGTGTGGCGTGTCCATGTTTGGATTTGGAATAATCACCACAGAGACATTGTTACGCTTTTCGATTCCGCGAATTGCAGGGCGTTTTTCATTCAATAAGAATGTACCCACACTGACCGGAACCAACGCTTGAATTTGAGACGAATTGTCTTTCAACGCTTCTTCTTCAATTAAACGCATCACTGAAAGCGCTAGAGATTCTTCGCCACGGATGTGTCCGCTACCGCTACAGCGTGGGCAAACGTTGTGCGTTGATTCGCCTAACGATGCACGCAAACGCTGACGTGACATTTCCATCAAACCAAAGCGGCTAATACGGCCAATTTGGACACGAGCGCGGTCAGCTCGAACTGCTTCGCGCAGGCGATTTTCAACTTCTCGTTGATGGCGCGCAGGTGTCATGTCGATAAAATCGATGACAATCAAACCACCTACGTCGCGGAGGCGTAATTGGCGAGCAATTTCGTCGGCAGCTTCAAGGTTAGTTTGGAACGCTGTTTCTTCAATGTCAGTACCTTTTGTGGCACGGGCAGAGTTAATATCAATTGAAGTGAGGGCTTCAGTCGGGTCAATCACGACCGAACCGCCTGACGGCAGGCTTACTTCTCGGCGGAACGCAGATTCGATTTGACTCTCAATTTGATAGTGAGAGAACAATGGGATCTCGCCAGAGTATTGCTTGACGCGATTGACGAAGTCGGGGCGAACTTTTTCAACATGTCCCAGTGCCTTCGTGAAAAGCTCTTGGTTGTCGATCAATATCTCACCAATATCGCGGCGTAAATAGTCGCGAATTGCACGAACAATAACATCACTTTCTTGATGAATTAATACAGGTGTTTCGCGATCTGCGGCCACTGCTTTAATGTCACTCCAATGCGTAATGAGCATTTGAAGGTCATAAGCGAGTTCTTCAGATGACTTACCAACACCGGCTGTGCGGACAATCAAACCCATGCCTTTTGGAACTTCGAGCTGGCTAAGTGCTGCTTTTAACTCGGTACGCTCATCGCCTTCAATGCGGCGACTAATGCCCCCTGCACGTGGGTTATTTGGCATCAATACTAAATAACTACCAGCGAGGCTGATGAATGTTGTCAGTGCTGCGCCTTTATTACCGCGTTCTTCTTTGTCGACTTGAATGATCAGTTCTTGGCCTTCTTTGACCACTTCTTTGATATTCGGACGACCTTGGAATGTATAACCTGAAGGGAAATATTCGCGAGCGATTTCTTTTAACGGGAGGAAACCGTGACGTTCAGCGCCGTAATCTACAAACGCAGCTTCTAAGCTGGGTTCGATGCGGGTGATACGTCCCGTGTAAATATTGGCTTTCTTTTGCTCCTGACCGGAGCCTTCAATGTCGAGATCATACAAGCGTTGACCATCGACCAAAGCAACCCGAATTTCTTCTTGTTGGGTTGCGTTTATTAGCATACGTTTCATAAATGACTAACTCTTTTGTTTAGCCACGACAGAACGTGCACGCTTAAAACGTGTTCAGGGCCTAGCCCCGTGTCCAATCTCGACAACCTCACGGTTGGAACGATGCTTGGGGGCGTACAAGAGGCATCCAAATTTTATGTCTTTGTCGGCTGCAAAATTAGCTAGCCAATTCACAGGTGTTGCATTGCAACACACTAAAAAATGTCTCAGAACAAATTCTAAACACCACATTCTTCGGGCATTTATTTCTATATATTTTAAGGCAGATTGACGTTTCTACAGGGGAGAGACGCATTCAAAGGGCGCATATTGGCCCGGTCTCCTATGTTCTATCCTGTGTCATATCTCGAGTGATCGGGCTTTGCCCATCAAATCACGGGCTTATTTTGGTGTATAAACCAAGCAAGCGCAACCTGAAATCATTGGGTGTGCGCCACAAAATGATGATAAAATGCTGTGGCTATGACAGAAAACACTCCGACCAAAGTAAAATTCTCCACTATCTCAGAAGATCAAGCCGGCCAACGGATTGATAATTTTCTGATCACCCAACTTAAGGGTGCTCCTAAGAGTTTGATTTATCGAATTATTAGGAAGGGCGAGGTGAGAGTAAATAAAAAACGATGCAAGCCCGACTATAAATTGCAGGCTGACGACATAATTCGTATCCCTCCGGTACGTGTTTCAGAGAGAAATAACGATTTACCTTCAGCAAAACTTCAAACCGTTCAAGATTTGGAACATCAGATCGTGTTTGAAGACGAAGCGATGATTGTGATTAACAAACCCTCTGGTCTCGCCGTACATGGCGGCAGCGGTTTATCGTTTGGCATGATTGAAGCGCTCAGAGCATTACGCCCCGATGCGCGTTTCTTAGAACTGGTGCATCGACTCGACCGCGATACCAGCGGTTTAGTGATGGTGGCTAAAAAACGAAGTGCGCTGCGTGAGCTGCACCGGATGTTACGCGATAAAGAAATTCAAAAGAACTATTGGTGCCTCGTCAAAGGACATTGGACGCAGCGTCGAAACAAGGTCGATGCCCCGTTATTGAAAAACACCTTGAAATCTGGCGAGCGAGTGGTGAGAGTTCACGACGACGGCAAAGCCTCGCTGACTCGATTCAAGATTGTTCAACGTTACTCTGGTTGTACCTTAATGGAAGCATTCCCGGTGACAGGGCGAACCCATCAGATTCGTGTGCATTGTTTAGCCGCAGGTCACCCCATTGCATGTGATTCCAAATATGGCGATGCTGAATTTACCGCAACAACAGAGTCATTCGGTCTCAAGCGGCTTTTTCTGCATGCAATCAGGCTAAAGTTGAAGCACCCATTAAAAGACCAGCAACTGAATTTAGAAGCACCACTTGGCGACTCTCTAAAGGTATGTCTAAGTCGGATGCCGAAAGAATGATGAATCAATCATACGAACTGGTCATTTTTGATTGGGACGGCACACTAATGGATTCAGTTGATCGCATTGTTCAATCGTTGCAACTTTCTGCCAAATGGAACGGTGTTCAAGTGCCAAACGCGGATGACTGTAAGTCAGTCATTGGTATGTCACTTGACACCGCTGTCGCTACATTGTTTTCTAGCGATGATAAAGCGAGCTACGGAGACTTATGTGACGGGTATCGTCGTGCATACTTAAGTGATGAAGTGGTCGACGCGCCTATATTTCAGGGCATTGAAGAGTTGCTCAAATTACTGCAACAGCAAAATATTAAGTTAGCTGTTGCAACCGGCAAAGGCAGGCAAGGGCTTGACCGGGTGCTTAAACAGACTGGTTTAGGTCATTTCTTTTGTGCCAGCGCAGCAGGTGATGAACACCCATCCAAACCAAATTGCGCTATGATTCAACACTTGATGGCCATTACTGATGTTTGTTCTGAGCGCACTTTGATGGTGGGTGACTCTCATCTTGACCTTGAAATGGCAATAAATGCGGGCGTAGATGCCGTGGGCGTGGGTTGCGGAGTGTTGACTTTAGAGGCTTTAAACCGGTTAAAACCTCGCTATGTTGTTGAAACAACGGCTCAGCTGTGTAAAGTTTTAACTGCGCCAGAGGGGTGCAATGCTTAAGCTGCATCATGTATGATGCGGCGTCGGTAGGAACTGTGTGTGTTTTTTAGAGGTAATAATGACACAACATACTGTGACAGATTATAAAATTCTGAATCAACAAGCTGAATCTTTAACCAGCGGTGAATCTAATTTAGTCGCAAACCTAGCAAATATTTCAGCGTTGTTGTTTGATCAGATCTCAAACCTTAATTGGTGCGGTTTCTATATGATGGACAACGGCGAACTTGTTTTGGGGCCTTTTCAAGGCAAGCATGCTTGTATTCGTATACCGCTCAGCAGAGGCGTATGCGGAACGGCTGCGGCCACAAACGAGATACAACGTATTGCTGATGTACACGCGTTTGACGGCCATATCGCCTGCGACGCGGCCAGCGAATCAGAAATAGTTTTACCCATTTCAATGAATGGGGTAGTGGTTGCGGTGCTTGATATTGATAGCCCGCAACTTAGTCGTTTTAGTGATGAAGATGAACAAGGGCTTAGTGAACTTGTAAAAAGCGTCATCGAGCCACTGTTTAAACGCGCAACAAGCGCAACGCTTAAGGTTTAACGGATCAATGGAACAACAGAACAAACTCACAGAAAATCGTGAGATTATTGCTTTTCTTGCGGAGCAGTTTCCTGCTTGCTTTTCTATCACTGGCGATGCAAAGCCGCTCAAAATTGGTATTTTCCAAGACTTGATTGGTCGTTTGGAGTCGGATGAGCGTATTAGTAACACACGCTTGCGTCAGGCTATTCGTCACTATACGTCGAGTATTCGCTACTTGAGTTCTGTGAAAGAAGACTCGCTGCGTGTTGACCTTGAAGGTGAAACTGGCGACAAGGTCTCAGCTGAACATGAACAACATGCGGCGGAACGTTTAGCTGAAATTCAAGCCAAGGTTGCTGAGCGCAAAAAGCAACGGGCAGAACAAGCCAAAGCAAAACGTAAGCCTGCACCGAAGAAAGCTCGTGTTCCTGCACGTTCTTCTGAGAAGAAAGTTGACAGCAAGCCGAAAAAGCCAGCGCAACCCGCAAAACCGGCGACACCGGTGAGCGAGTCTGAACTAAAAGAAGGCTTGGCTGTCCGAATTGTGGTTGGCAGCAGCCCCGTTGCGGCAACCATTACTGAAGTATTGAAAGGTAGCGTGCGCGTGACTTTGCAGTCCGGTATGAACATCGAAGTGGCTACCAATAAAGTCGTCCAGGCTTAAACTCACGAGAGGATATTGAATGAGAACACTGGTAAAGCTAATTGCAGGAATTTCGTTAACACCATTACTACTGTTAGCGTCAGAGCAAGCTGCTCCTGTGGTTTATACAGAAGCAGACATTCCGAAATTGGCTCAAGAGCCCCAACATCGGAACGCTGCAATCCGAGTTACTGATGTTTTCACTCAGTCTCATTATCACCCGATTCAATTGAACGATGATTTTTCGGTTAAAATTTTTGAACGTTACTTAGATTCTCTCGATTACAATCGCCAAATTTTTATTCAGAGTGATATTGATGGTTTTCGCAAGTACGAAAAAAACTTCGATGACTATCTAAAGAGCGGTCGTCTTTCTGTTCCTTATGAAATTTATCAGCTGAGTTTAAAACGTCGCTTTGAACGTTTTCAAAAAGCGCTTGTTCAGGTTGAAAAGGGCTTTGACTTTACAGCTGATGAGTCGATTGAGTATGATCGCCATGAATTGCCTTGGCCAAAAACGCCAGCAGAACTTGATGAAATTTGGCGTAAACAAGTCAAAGCCGATGCATTGAATTTGGTGCTCTCAGGTAAAGATGTTGAAGAAGCACAAGAAATGCTCACCAAGCGCTACACCTATGCGATTAAGCGATTAACGCAAAGCAATAGCGAAGATGTGTTTCAGTTAGTGATGAATTCTTTTGCTCGTTCGATAGAGCCGCACACAAGTTACCTGTCGCCACGTAACGCTGAACGTTTCAAGCAAGATATTAACCTTAGCTTAGAAGGCATTGGAGCGGTGTTGCAGTCTGATTACGACTACACCGTGATCCGTCGGCTCGTTGCCGGTGGCCCCGCAGCCTCTTCAAACCAATTAAAGCCCGACGATAAGATCACCGGTGTTGGTCAGGACAAAGACGATATCGTTAACATTGTTGGCTGGCGCTTAGATGAAGTTGTTGAGCTCATCAAAGGCCCGAAAGGCACCAAAGTTTTCTTGGAAATTGTGCCGGTCAAAGGCGGTGTTGATGGTGAGGCAAAAATCGTGACCATCGTCCGAGACAAAATCCGTCTAGAAGATCAAGCGGCAAAAACCGAAGTTAAGAAAGCCGAAGAAGGTCTATATGCTGGACGTGAAGTTGCAGTGTTAGATATTCCGAGTTTCTATAACGGTTTGACAGAAGACGTGCGTAAACAATTGGAAGAAGTCGTTTTAGACAAAGTTGAAGCCGTCATTGTTGATCTTCGCGGTAACGGCGGCGGCTCATTGCCAGAAGCGATTTCATTAACAGGCTTGTTTATTGACCGTGGCCCAGTGGTGCAACGTCGTAACATGATTGGCGAAGTGACTGTGGATTCAGATCGAGATCCGCGCACCCAATATACCGGCCCCGTTGTGATTATGGTTGACCGCTATAGTGCTTCGGCTTCAGAAATTTTCGCTGCGGCCTTGCAGGATTACGGGCGGGCGCTAGTGATTGGTGAACAAACCTTTGGTAAAGGTACGGTACAAAATCATCGCAGCTTAAATCGCCGATTCGATTTGTTTAAGAATCCGCTGGGTGATATTCAATTTACCACGGCTAAATTTTACCGAATCAACGGTGGCAGCACACAAAATAAAGGCGTAATTCCGGATATTTTGTTCCCCCAAGAGACTGACCCAAGTGAGTACGGAGAGAGTCAAGAAGATAACGCATTGCCGTGGGACCAAATCCGCACAGCGAATTACGTAAAGCGCAAAGATATTCGCGGTAAAGTACCTGCATTAGACGCGTCACATAAGCAACGAATCAAATCTGATCCGGAGTTTGTCTATGTGTTCGAGGACATTAAGCGCTATAAAGCTGAAAAAGAAGATAAGTCGGTTTCACTCAACGAAGCACAACGTATTAAGAAGCGAGAAGAGCGCAAAGCTCGCGCGCTGGCTCGTGAAAATGAGCGCCGTGAGAGAAAAGGGTTAGAAGCGGTGACAGACATCGACGAGCTAGAAGACGACGACAGTGCTAAGCCTGAAGACCTTTATCTGGACGAAGCGATTGCGATTACATTCGACTTAGTGGATGGGCCGGCAATCGTTCAAAACTAAATTAATTCAAGTTATAACGGGAACATCATGTTCCCGTTTATTTTAATATCTCTTCGCATTACATCATTATTCCAATTTCTCGAGTATCTGTTATGACCACAAACGCCAAACTCTTAAGTGATTATCGTAGCCCTGATTTCACGATCAGATCAGTCGAATTAACAGTAGAACTAGACCCAACAGACACCCGTATTACTTCAGTCATGAAGGTACAGCGTTTGAATCAAGCCGCCCAAGCATTAGTGTTAGATGGCGAAGCATTGCGTCTTGAACACGTTGATATTGACGGTGTTGTTGTAGCGGACGATGAGTATTCGGTGGATGATGTGTCGCTGACATTACCGCTCGACCAATCCGAGGCAATGATCACCATTGTGACTCGAATAAATCCCACAGAAAATACCTCGTTAGAAGGCTTGTACATGTCTGATGGCGCTTTCTGTACGCAATGCGAAGCCGAGGGTTTCCGAAAAATCACATTCTACCTCGACCGCCCTGACGTGCTGGCAACATTCCAGACGACTGTCATTGGTGATGAGACCAAATATCCGTATTTGTTGAGTAATGGCAATGAGGTGTCTCGCTCAAAGGACGGCCAGAAATTATCTGTCACTTGGCAAGATCCCCATCCAAAACCATGCTATCTGTTCGCTTTAGTGGCAGGAGACTTTGACGTGTTGGACGACTCTTTTACCACAATGAGCGGGCGCGAAGTCGCGCTCCGTCTATTCGTTGATAAAGGCAATTTGAACCGTGCAGATTATGCTATGGCTTCATTAAAGCATTCGATGAAGTGGGACGAAGATGTGTATGGCTTAGAGTACGATTTAGACATTTACATGATTGTGGCCGTCGACTTCTTCAATATGGGAGCAATGGAAAATAAAGGCCTTAATGTGTTCAACAGCAAGTATGTGCTGGCCAATGTGGAAACGGCAACTGACCACGATTTTAATGGCATTGAAGCCGTTATCGGTCATGAATACTTTCACAACTGGACGGGCAATCGTGTCACATGCCGAGATTGGTTCCAGTTATCGCTCAAAGAAGGGTTGACGGTATTTAGAGATCAAAGCTTCAGCCAAGATATGACTCAATCGTCAGTGAACCGAATTGATGATGTTGCGATTATGAGAAGTCACCAATTTGCTGAGGATTCTGGCCCTATGGCCCACCCGATTCGCCCTAAGTCGGTTGTTGAGATGAATAACTTTTATACCGTCACGGTATACAACAAGGGCGCTGAAGTGATTCGTATGATGCATACTTTGTTGGGTAAAGAAGGTTTCAGAAAAGGAATGGATCTGTACTTTGCGCGTCATGATGGTAAAGCCGTCACGTGTGATGATTTTGTTGAGGCAATGGAGGATGCCAACAGTTTTGATCTCGGTCGTTTTAGACAATGGTATGAACAAGCGGGTACGCCAACCGTAACTGCAACCGGCGAGTATGATGCAGCTAATCGAAGCTATCGCTTGGAGTTAGCGCAATCAGTGCCGCCTACTGCGGATGAAGAGTCGAAACAACATACTCATATTCCACTGCGGATAGGCTTGTACGGAGCCAATGGTGAAGTCATTGACTTGAACACCGAAGCGCCATTAACCGATGGCAATGTGTATAGCCTAGTGGAACCCACCGCAGAGCTTATTTTTACTGACGTAGACGCTGCGCCGACGCCTGCGCTGTTACTTGATTTTTCTGCGCCGGTTAAACTTGAGTTTGATTATTCAGATACGCAATTGCTGACGTTATTTAAGTCGTGCGATGACGGGTTTACACGCTGGGATGCTGGCCAGCAATTGCTTACGCGTTATGTTTTCAGTGCCATGAAGAACTCAGCGGTACTGCTTCCCGCTGATGTACTGCAAGGCTTTGTATCTGTTGCAAACGATTCAGCGATTGATGCCGCACTGAAGTCTAAATTGTTATCTATGCCTGCGGTCAGCGGCCTTGTGAACCAAATGAAAGATGTGAACATTCATTCATTACTGGACGCACTTGATGTTGTTCGAAAACAGCTCGCAGAGTCACTGTTCGAAAGCGTTCAACAATTGTTTAATTCATCGGCTCAGCCTAATTTTGAACTTACTTCAAAAGCTATGGGTTTGAGAATGCTCAAAAGCGTAGCATTAGATTGGATCGCCAACCATAGCCCATCGATCGCAGAATCATTGGTGACAACAGAGTTCGAAAACGCGAACAATATGACAGATACATTGGCTGCATTGAAGGTCGCCAATACCAATTCACTTCACTGCCGTTCAGAATTGATGACGTCTTTTTTCAACAAATGGAAAGACGACGGCTTGGTAATGGACAAATGGTTGGCTCTTCAAGGGGGGTGGGACAACGACGCGTGCCAAACGAATTTAGCAGAGGTGGAGGCGACAGACGTATTTACGCTCCATAACCCAAATCGCGCCCGATCACTTATTAGTGGCTTTAGTAATATGAATTATCGACGTTTTCATGCAAAAGACGGTTCAGGCTATCAATGGCTTGCAGACAAGATTATTGCCTTGAATGCGATTAACCCGCAAATTGCTGCGCGGTTGGTGAATCCGCTGACGCACTGGAAAAAATTTAATACGGATCAAGGGGAGCTGATGAAACAGTCATTGACGTCTATTTGGACGATTGACGCTTTATCAAAAGACCTAAAGGAAGTGATTGGAAAAAGTTTAAATGGCTGATTTCAAATTTCAAGTGTCGCTGTCTTATCATGAAATGCAGGCCCTTTATAAGGGCCGAGCACAACGTGTAATTGTGCAGGACATGTATGGCCGGACCATTTCGCTACCCGCGCTTAAATTGAAGCCATTTTTGTCTCATAACGGCGTTCACGGTAAATTTTTGCTTAAAACTTCAATTGAAGGGAAATTTATTTCTCTGACTAAAACTGAGGGTTAGAGTAAATACTTAAAACGTTTAGTTTAAACTGCCGATTTGAACAAACCGACGGTTATAAAATTTAAATATAACTGAAAACATGGGGTTACGTTTCGGTACCGTGACTCCTCTCTCCTAGAGTTAAAACTTAAAACTTGCAACCCGAATTCAAATGTGTGCGCTAAATCTCAGTTTTTTATAATAAAAAACAGCATGTTGCGCGATCTGTGTCACTTGCCAATATACATTTTAGCTGCAATTATTTAAACCTAATGCAGCAACTACACTTGGCGTATAACGCTTTCATCTTTTCGATAATAAAACGCTGCATACAAAGGGGAGAATAAAATGATGGCTCAAAGTCGTCGATTCAGAATTTGTCCACTTGCGGCTGGTGTGAGTTCGGCTCTTATGCTCACACTGTCAGGACAAGTTAATGCTGTTTCGTTTAATTGGGGTGAAATTGAGGGAACATTCGATTCTACCTTTTCCTATGGTCAATCTTGGCGTGTCGAAGACCGCAACTTAGATCTGATCGGCAAGTCTAACCAACCGGCGTTTGACTGGAGTGGCTACAACCCTGCGATTAATAAGAAATACAGTTCTAGTGATATCTTTGCCTTCCCCGATGGTGGCTATTCAACCAATGGAGATAACGGTAATTTGTCGTTTGATAAGGGCGACAGCTTCTCCGCGGTATTTAAAGGCCTTCATGAATTAGATCTACGTTATGAAAACATGGGCATCTTCGTCCGTGGGATGTATTTCTATGACTTTGCTTTGAACGATAGCAACAGCGCTTGGGATAATCCAACCAGCGGCGCAAACTTCGACCCTTGTCGAGATAACACTGCCAGCGACTATTCATGTAAAGATATTCGCCTCCTTGATTATTTCTTCTACACCGACTTCGACATCGCTGATGGTGAGATACCCGTGTCATTTCGTATCGGTGATCAAGTGATCTCTTGGGGGGAAAGTACATTTATTCCACACGGTATTGGTGTTGTGAATGCGGTTGACGTTGCTCGCTTGCAAGCGCCTGGTGCTGAACTTAAAGAAGCCTTCATTCCTCAAGGCATGGCATGGGCTTCAGTGGGGCTGACCGAAAACCTCACCATTGAAGGTTTCTATCAGTACGAATGGGAAGGAATCCGCCTACCAACCGCTGGTACTTATTTTTCAACCAATGATTTTACCGGCGAAGGCGGCTATCTCAATACAGTACAGCTCGGCTTTACTGCCAATCCGGATCAAGACTTAGACTTTTTGCTTGGTCGCTTAAACAACATTGATGCCGATTATATGGCAGCAACGGGGGCCGACCTATCTACACTACTTGCACAGCTAGGTTCAATGACACCTGGTAGCGCTGAGTGGACTCAACTTTATTCTGCAATCGCGGGTATCTATATTGCATCACCGGGTACTCAAGCGCTTGTGAAAAGCCCCAATGAACCCGATAACGGTGGTCAATATGGTTTGAAGTTCACTTACTTCATGCCAGAACTCAACGATACTGAGTTTGGTTTGTACTACATGAACTACCACAGCCGCCGTCCGCTGATCAGCGGTAACGCATCTAATTTTACCCCGACAGCTGTCTTGTCGGACTTAAATAAGATCGCCAGTCAGAGTATCGACGCTAACACAGTGAACGACTTAGAAGCATTCACCAGTGGTTTCCTCGATTACCCTGAAGACCTTCAAATGATTGGCTTCTCATTTAACTCGGCGTTAGGTGATACTTCTTTTGCGGGTGAGATCGCATATCGGATGGACGAGCCGCTTCAAATCGATGATGTGGAATTGCTATTTGCCTTTATGCCAGAACAACTCGCTTCGGCCGGTATTCGTCCAGAACTTGAAGGTATATCGCAACTCGATACGCCAGAACCAGGTGGGTTCATACAAGGATATATCGAACGCGATACGACACAAATTCAAGCCACAGTTGCTCATTTGTTTGGCCCTCAGTTTGGCTCTGACAGTTTAGCTGCGGTTGCAGAATTTGGTGGTATCTATATTTCTGATATGCCAGGTTTTGACGAGCTACGCCTTAACGGTCCGGGCACCAGTCGTAGTGGCGGTATCCCCGGTAAAGAAGGCATCGAGATTGCATTACATAATGGTCCTGAAAGTAACCCATTTCCCGATGATTTTTCGTGGGGTTATCGACTATTGGCTAAGCTCGACTATAACAACGCGTTTTGGGGTGTAAACGTATCTCCTCGGATTGCGTTTGCTCATGATGTAAGCGGTATTACGCCTGATCCTATTGCAGTATTTGTTGAAGATCGCAAATCATTCGGTGTTGGCGTCAACTTTGATTATTTGCAGCAATGGAGTGCAGGTTTCAATTACAACGCATATTGGGGAGGACAAGGCACAACGAATCTTTTAGATGACCGTGACTTTGTTAGTTTTAATGTTAAATACTCAATTTAATCCGAGGACTGAATCATGATGAAATACAAAACCCTAACCTCGGCTCTTACTTTCGCCTTAGTGGCGGTTTCGGGCTCAACTTTGGCTGCAGTAACAGCTGAAGAAGCGGCTGAACTGGGCAAATCCTTAACGCCTTTGGGCGCGGTGGTTGGTGCTAATAGCGATGGTTCTATTCCAGCATGGACCGGCGGTATCACCGCTGCTCCTGCGGGATATTCCGAAGGCGACCATCACCCAGACCCATTTGCAGCAGATAAAATCGAATACACGGTTACTGCGGCCAATTATAAAGACTATGATGCGGTTCTGACGGATGGACAAAAAGCGCTATTCGAAACGTATCCAGATACGTTTAAAATGAACGTTTACAAAACTCATCGTTCAGCGTCATTTCCGCAGTACATTTATGATGGAACTATTGCAAATGCAACACGTTCTTCATTAGCCGATAGCGGCAATGGAATTGTTGGCGCAGGGGCCGGAATTCCATTTCCAATTCCGAAGAGCGGATTGGAAGTGATTTGGAACCACATTTTCCGTTTTCGTGGCGTTGATGTAGGTCGCTCCGCGGGGCAGGCTGCTCCAATGAAGTCAGGCGCATACACTTATATTCAGCTCAAAGAGTCGATTAAATTTTTGTCTTCGGCTGAAGATGTCACACCCGAGAAGCTGCAACAAACCAACATGGTCTTCAAGTTCAAGCAAAGCGTGACACAGCCAGCTCGTTTGGCGGGTACAGCATTGCTTGTGCACGAAACTATGGATCAGGTCAAGCAGCCTCGCCAAGCTTGGACTTACAACACTGGGCAGCGTCGAGTGCGCCGTGCTCCTAACGTTGCCTATGATACACCAGGCACAGCATCCGACGGTTTACGGACCACGGACGATTATGACATGTACAACGGCTCTCCTGATCGTTATGAATGGAATTTGATTGGCAAACAAGAATTGCTGATCCCGTATAACAGCTACAAGTTACACAGTGATACGTTGAAAAATGATGACATTCTCAAGCCGGGTCATATTGAGCCAGAATTGGTTCGTTATGAAAAACATCGCGTATGGGTTGTTGAAGCTCAGCTTAAACCTGGCATTAGTCACATCTACAAAAAGCGTCGTTTTTACATTGACGAAGATTCGTGGCAAGTGAGTGTTGCAGACATTTATGATAACCGTGATCAACTTTACAGAGTCGCTATGGCTCACGCGTTAAATTATTACGAAGTGCCAGCGCTTTGGTCTACTCTTGAAGTATTTCATGACCTGCAAGCTAGACGTTACATTGCCATTGGTTTAGACAATCAAGAGAAAATGTACGACTTCGGTGCAACGCTTCGTGACAAAGATTTCACGCCAGCAGCACTGCGAAAAGAAGGTAGACGATAACGCTGTATTAAGGCGCTCTTAAGAGCGCCTTTTTGTTTTAAACGGGTATTCATGAAGTATTTAAATCTTTTTTTATGCTGTCTGTTCGGGATGGCTTTCTCAGTTCACGCCGAAATTGTTTCTGACAATGATAAGGTTCTGTCGTCTTTATTTCTCGATATAACGGCCACCAGTGACGGCGCTCTCTATGCGGTTGGTGACAGGGGGCACATATACCATATGTCCAGCGGCCAGTGGTTGTCTCAAGCATCTGGAACGGATGCAGCTTTAACTCGCGTTCATGAAAGCCCATCTCAGCAGCTTTGGGCTGTGGGCCACGATGGAGTAATCCTCACTAAGCGTGAAGATTCTTGGGAGCTCGTACGAGAAAACATCCAAGAACAAATGCCTTTGTTCGACATCTTGTTTTTGAATGGTTCCGAAGGCATCGCCATTGGTGCTTATGGATTGTTTTTACGAACTCAAGATGGTGGCAACACTTGGCAACATGAATTACACCAAGGTTTGTTGCTTGCGGAAGATATTGAGTACTTGGAAGAGCTAAAAGAAGAGAGCATTGAGGAATACGAATATGAATTGTCGGCCATGCTTCCTCATCTCAATCAGCTTACTCATTTAGGGCAAGGCAAACTCATGCTTGTTGGAGAAGCTGGCTTGGTCGCGTTGAGCGACGACCGCGGTTTAACTTGGACGCGTCAAGAAACAAATTATTACGGTTCATTTTTTGATAGCCTTCAAATCGGCAAGCGCCTTGTTATAGCTGGGCTTCGCGGCCACGTCTTTTACTCCGATGACAATGGACAGAGCTGGCAAGAAAGTCGCACAAATAGCCTAGCTACGATCAATGGTTTGCTATCTGTTGAGGACGATAACATTATGGCTTTGGCCAGCAATGGCGTATTTCTCGTGAGTTCTGATCAAGGCGCCACATTTACAACTCATCAACTTGAGCAAGGGGAGTCAGCATTAGCTGGCGACGTATTCAATCATCAACACTATATCGTGAGTGATCATGGTATTCGTATCTTAAACTGGTGAGGCTGTAACCATGTTAATTACACCAGTCATTGACGCTGTAGAACGTTTTATTTTCCGGCATCGCACATGCGTCATTGCCGTTTTTCTTATCGCTACTGTCGGATTACTTTGGAGCGCGACTGGGCTGCGAATGGACGCCGCATTTACCAAGAATATCCCGCTGAATCACTCGTACATGCAAACCTATATGGACCATCAAAAAGATTTTGGTGGGGCAAACTCAGTGATGGTGACTGTGACTGCTAATGATGGCGACATGTTTACCGAAGCGTTTTTCGAGAAACTTAAAAGTGTACACGATCAGTTATTCTTTATTCCGGGCGTAGACAGGCCATCGGTTCAATCGCTGTATAGTCCGAGTACCCGATTTACCGAAGTGGTTGAAGATGGTTTTGCCGGTGGCCCGGTGATTCCTGCCGACTTTAAACCGGATGCAACGGGCCTCGGTATCGTCCAAAGCAATATTAGCAAAGCCGGTATTGTGGGGCGCTTAGTCTCGAATGACTATAGCTCTGCAATGGTTCGAGCGAATCTACAAGAGTTCAATCCAGAAACCGGCGATAAACTCGATACGTTGGCATTAGCCAAGTTGCTTGAAGATAGTATTCGAGGCGAGTTCGAAACGAACGATATCTCGATTCAGATTATCGGTTTTAGCAAAATGATTGGTGACGTCGCGGACGGCGCGCGCTCGGTCTTATTGTTCTTCACTATCGCTTTGGTCATCACAGCGTTGATGGTCTATTTCTTTAGCCATTCAATCCTACTGACGCTATTGCCGCTTTCATGCTCGATCATGGCTGTGGTTTGGCAGTTAGGCGCGTTGCCTTTACTCGGCTTTGGAATTGACCCAATGTCGGTGTTGGTGCCGTTTTTAGTGTTTGCGATTGGCGTATCGCATGGCGTACAAATGATTAATGCCATGGCGAAGTCGGTTGGTTTGGGCTTAACAAGTAAAGAAGCGGCGCAAAATAGTTTCCGTAATTTGCTACTGCCTGGCGGCATCGCGCTGCTGTCTGACACAATTGGATTCATGACGATTCTCAGCATCGACATTGGGATTGTTCGAGAATTGGCGATCACCGCTAGTATTGGTGTTGCGGTGATTATTCTTACCAATTTGGTATTGTTGCCGGTATTGCTCAGCTATGTAAAATTTAGCCCAGCGGCAGTCGCCAAATTATCGCAACCCAGTCCAATTGCAAATCGCCTTTGGGATAAACTCGCGCTGTGCGCTACAAGACCTGTGTCATACGGTATTTTAGCGGTGGCAGTGTTGTTGTTTATTGGCGGCTATTGGCAGGCAAGTCAAATGCGTATTGGCTCGTTTCAACCGGGAGCGCCCGCGCTTCATGCCGATGCTCGGTATAACCAAGATACCTTCCTCATTACTGATCGCTATTCGATTACCACCGACGTGATGTCTATTATTGTGGAAGCTGAGCCGCAATCATGCGCAAATCACGAAGTGATGAATACAATTGATCAGTTCCAGTGGAGGTTAGAGCAAGTAGACGGTGTGCAGTCCTCCATTTCACTGCCCACTGTGGCCAAGCTTTATAACGCTGGGTTCAATGAAGGGAATCCCAAATGGCGGGTTTTACCGCGAAATGAGGCTGCCTTAGTTCAGTCCATTGCTCAGGTACCCACCAATACGGGGTTACTCAATTCAAACTGTAGCGTAATGCCGGTGTATTTGTTTTTGGAAGATCATACCGCCGAAACAATTCAAGCTGTGATCGCGGCAGTCAAAGAAGCGCAAACCATGTACCAAACGGAATCACTTAAATTTCGTTTAGCATCTGGCCCTGTGGGTGTCATGGCGGCCAAAAATGAAGCGGTTGCTGATGCGCAAGTACCGATGATGCTATATGTTTACGGTGCGGTGATTGTGCTGTGTCTACTGAGTTTCCGGTCAGTTAAAGCGACTGCCGCAGTGGTCTTGCCGCTGTATTTGGTGTCTGTTTTAGCACAGGGTTTAATGACACAGCTCGGTATTGGTCTGACGGTGTCGACCTTGCCTGTAATTGCGCTAGGGGTTGGTATTGGTGTTGACTATGGCATCTATATCTTGTCGACCATGAGTGAGCGCATTCGCAAAGGTGAGCCAATCGCAGAGGCTTATCGGTACGCGTTGTCTGAGCGCGGCAGTGCGGTGTTGTTTACTGGAGTGACGCTTGCCGTAGGCGTCTCTACTTGGTTCTTCTCGCCATTGAAATATCAGGTGTCGATGGGCGTTCTTTTAACCTTTATGTTCTTGGTGAACATGCTTGCAGCGGTCATCATTTTGCCGGCACTCGCATCGATCTTTTGGCGTAAAAAAGGACACAGTTAACACTTTCTTCGAACCGACCTCCAAATATGCTGACAGCATCACATTGGCTGTCAGCATTTCATGACAAATTTCCACATAACAGTCTGATTTCATTCTTCAATTGGGTTTATGCTGAACTCGCGAAAAGCTTGATCTAGAGATACACTTAAAGCCAGTTTGAGATTGATTCTTTATCATCACGCAAAAAGGGTTTACACGCATGCCGAACACTGGCTCCCAAAATACGCCCGTATTACTCGACCGAGTATTTGATTTAATTTGCCAAAACGTAAAAAGCGGGCCTGATTCAGTTCGGAATCTCGCACAATTGATTTACGGGCGGGTGTCTTTAGAGGACTTAAGCAAGCGCAGTGATAGCGACTTGTATGGAGCGCTGTTAAGTCTTTGGAATTTGGCCAATGATTACGATGGCGAAAAAGCACATATTCGCATTTTAAACCCTGAGCTCGAACAGCACGGCTGGCATTCTAATCATACCGTGATAGAAATTGTCACCCAAGACATGCCGTTTTTAGTTGATTCAGTGCGCATGGCGCTCACAAGGCTCGGAATTACATGTCATTTATTGTTACATAGCCCAGTGCTCGTTTCTCGTGATGACTCCGGCAAGGTCACCGGAATTGAGGAGAATGTCGATGCCTCACAGTCTGAGTTGGAAACACTATTCCACATCGAAATTGATCGTCAATCTAGCACTGAATCACGAGATGCGGTACTGACAGAACTTGAAAGTGTATTGCTTGATGTGGCGGCATCAGTAAACGATTGGAAACCTATGTTAGGGCAGCTTGAGAGCGTCATTCAAGAGGTTCGAAACACTGACTATCCCGATTCAGGGTTACCCAAAGAAGAGGTGCTACGTTACTTACAGTGGGTGTCAGAGGGCAATTGCACACTAATGGGGTATCACCAAACCGATATAGTCCCAATCGCGGGTGACTATGAAGTGCGCGTTATTGCTGGAACCGAGCTTGGTATTCTCAAGCTTAACCCTGTGAATCCGGTGATCCGCTTGAGCGATATGATTTCCTCTGGTCAAGAAGCAGCCGTTTCACCAGAAGTATTAATTTTAACAAAGACCAATCAAAAGAGCCGAGTTCACCGCAATGCTTTTCCAGATTATATTGGCATTAAGCGATTCGATGCACAGGGCAAAGTCATTGGTGAGCACCGCTTTATAGGGTTGTATTCCTCAGCGCTTTATAACAACAGCGCTCAGCACGTTCCGTTACTAAAAACCAAACTTGATCAAGTGATGGGTATGTCAGGCTTGATCAAAGGATCCCACGCCTATAAAGCTTTACTCAACATCATCGAAACCTATCCGCGCGACGAGTTGATACAAGCCACACAACAAGAGTTACTTGAAGTGGGGGTCGGAGTGTTGCAAATGCAAGAGCGCGACATGACGCGCTTATTTGTCCGCCGAGAACTGTTTGGGCGGTTTTACTCCTGCATGGTTTATGTGACTAAAGAGCGTTACAACACTCAGCTTCGCCGCCATACTCAGGCCATTCTACAAGCAAGTTTTGGGAGTCGATCAACGGTTGAGTTTACGACCTTTTTCTCCGAGTCAGAACTCGCCCGAACCCACTACATTGTCCACGTTGACAATAACCAGCAGGATGTTGATGTGAACGAGATACAGAATAATTTGATTGAAGCCGCACGTTCGTGGGATGACAGGTTCGGAGAGGCTCTTACGCGAAAATTTGGCGATAACCATGGCCGTCAGCTCGCCGTGAAATATGAAAATGGATTTGCGCCGAGTTATAAAGAACGAACGCTTCCTAACTCCGCGCTGGTCGATATTGATAAAATTGAACAGCTCAACGATGCCGACCACCTGGGCATGCTGTTTTACCAGCCACAAGAAGACAAAGGTACCGACCGCGTTTGTTTAAAATTGTTTCATCGAGACCAACCCATCCCGTTATCAGATGTGTTACCAGTGCTTGAAAACCTCGGGTTGAAAGTTATTGGTGAGCGTCCGTATGAGGTTCGAGATACAGATGGCAATGTGAGTTGGATACTCGAATTTAACATGCTCCATTTGGGGAACGAGTCATTGGACTTGGCACAATGCCAAGAACGTTTCCAACAAGCGCTTGGTGGGGTGTGGAGTGGCGACTATGAAAACGACTCCTTTAACCGCTTAGTACTTGGTGCCAAATTAACGGCTCGTCAGGTGTCTATTCTTCGGGCGTACGCCAAATACATGCGGCAATTGGGCGTATCTTTTTCCCAACAGTATATAGAGGATGCGCTGAATCGTTATCCGGCTGTGGCAGCTCTGTTGGTTAAAGCATTTGATCAACGATTTAATATTGAACACAAACAAGCTGATCGTGATTCCAATCACGAGGCTTGCGTTGCCGAAGTTGAATCGCTACTCGACGAAGTATCAAATCTAGATGAAGACCGAATAATTCGTCGTTACATGGCACTCATCTCCGCGACAGTTCGCACCAACGCTTATCAAACAATTGAGCAAGGTGAGCACAAGCCGTATGTCTCTTTCAAGATGTTGCCGCATCTGATTCCAGACGTTCCTTTACCGCTGCCTGAGTTTGAAATCTTCGTCTATTCACCGCGGGTGGAAGGCGTTCACCTGCGCGGCGGCAAAGTTGCAAGGGGAGGCTTGCGCTGGTCAGATCGTCGCGAAGATTTCCGCACTGAAGTATTGGGCTTGGTGAAAGCTCAGCAAGTTAAAAACACGGTGATTGTGCCGGTTGGTGCCAAAGGCGGCTTTGTGTGCAAGCAACAAAAAACCGGCGCATCGCGCGATGAGTTTATTGCTGAAGGCCAAGCGTGCTACCGAATTTTTATTCGTGGATTACTGGATATCACAGACAACATGGTAAAAGGGCAATTAGTCCCACCGCAGTCTGTTGTGCGCCATGATGAAGACGACTCTTATCTAGTGGTTGCGGCAGACAAGGGCACTGCGACTTTCTCTGATATTGCCAATGAAATCGCTGAAGAATATGGTTTTTGGCTTGGTGATGCTTTTGCCTCTGGCGGTAGTCAGGGCTATGACCATAAAAAGATGGGGATTACAGCAAAAGGTGCTTGGGAGTCAGTGAAACGCCATTTCCGAGAAATGGACATTGATTGTCAAAACACCGAGTTTACAGCCATTGGTATTGGCGATATGGCAGGTGATGTATTTGGCAACGGTATGTTGCTGTCTAAGCATACTAAAATATTGGCGGCGTTTAACCACTTACATATTTTCATCGATCCAAATCCAGATGCCTCAGCATCTTTCGCAGAGCGAGAGCGTTTGTTTAATTTGCCGCGTTCGAACTGGACTGATTACGATTACTCCCTTATCTCAGAGGGGGGGGGTATTTATGAACGATCAGCTAAAAGTATTACGGTATCTGAACAAGCGAAACTAGCCCTAGGGCTGGCGTCTACAACTTTCACACCCAATGATTTGTTGCAGCAGATCCTCAAGGCACCGGTTGATTTAATTTGGAATGGCGGGATTGGCACTTACTTCAAAGCTGCATCTGAAAGTCACTCAGATGTGGGGGATCGGGCAAACGATGCCGTGCGTATCAACGGTACTGAGATGAGAGCCAAAGTATTAGGTGAAGGTGGCAACTTAGGGGCTACACAACTGGGGCGGATTGAATTTGCTCGTAACGGGGGCCGAGTGAACACAGATTTCATCGATAACGTTGGGGGGGTCGACTGCTCAGACAATGAAGTTAATATCAAAATTCTATTAACGCTGGTTGAACAAGCTGGCGAGATGACACGCAAGCAACGCAACAAGTTGCTGGTCGAAATGACAGATGAAGTATCAGAAATGGTATTGGACGATTGCTATTTACAGACGCAAAGCATTAGCGTCACGCAGTCCCGTGGGGCCGCGCTATTGAAAGAACAAATACGTTTGATACAAGACTTAGAGCGGCGCGGGATCTTAGATCGCAGTCTCGAATTTTTGCCTAGTGATGAGGAGTTATCCCAGCGCCAAGCGATGAGTGAAGGGCTAACGCGCCCGGAACTATCAGTTTTGATTTCGTACGACAAAATGGTGTTAAAAGAAGCGCTTAATAACGATGTCATTACGAGCGATAGCTTTCACGCATCCACAATGGCCAAGGCGTTTCCAAAGTACTTGCAAAACACCTACCACAAGCAAATGCTCGATCACCCGTTGCGTTCTGAAATTATCTCGACTCAAATTGCGAATCAAATTGTCAACGACATGGGGCTCAATTTTGTCAATCGAATGAAAGATGAAACGGGTGCAGAGATTAACGAAATTGCATCGAGCTACACGCTGGCGCGGGAAGTATTCAAAGCTACCGAGATTCGGGAACAACTGCAATCTCGCGACAATTTGGTTCCAGCTTCTACTCAACTTGAGTGCATGATCGAAATTAGACGCATCTTGCGCCACGCAACTCGCTGGTTTGTGCGCCACCGTAACCGGGCGATGTCGATTAACGATTCAGTGATGTTTTATTTACCCGCGTTTGAAAGTGTATTAAATCATTTGGAAACGAGTTTGGTGCCTGCGGAATGGCAAGTATTGCAACAACAATCAAAGGACTATCAAGAAAAAGGTTTACCAGCCTCACTTGCTGAAAAAATGGCGACATTGAGTACTTTATTTTCAACATTAGATATTGCTCAGATTGCACAACTTCAAAATAGACCTATTGAACTGGTGTCAGAGATCTATTTCAAGTTGGGCGCTCAATTGGAACTGCATTGGTTCCTAGAGCAAATTAGTGAGCAACCTGTCGCTAATCATTGGCAAGCGTTGGCTCGCGCGTCTTTTAGAGAAGAACTCGATTGGCAACAACGTGCTCTAACTCTGGCCGTTGATCGTTATTGCCAAGACGGTTGCGAGGCTCAGAGTATGGTGGATCGTTGGTTTGAAGAGCATCGGGCATCAATCTCGCGCTGGATACAGATGTTGAACGAGTTTAAGACGGTCAGAGGGCATGAATATGCCAAATTCTCCGTCGCTTTACGCGAACTCATGCTGTTAAGTCATACCAGCGATCCGTTACAATAAGCCAATCTCACATCAAACACCGCCATAGCGGCGGTGTGTTTTCAGACTAAGAGCGCTATGTATTACGATCTGACCCGAAAAATTTTGTTTGCACAAGACCCCGAAAAAGCTCACGACATTACCATTGGTATGCTCAAAAAAATTGGTAAAACTCCATTGCGCGCAATGTTGGACGGTCGTGTACAAGGTTCGCCTCGTAATGTGATGGGGCTCGATTTTGCCAACCCAGTGGGTTTAGCCGCAGGGTTAGATAAAAATGGCGAATGTTTAGATGCATGGTTTGCATTAGGGTTTGGCTTTGTAGAAATTGGTACGGTCACACCTTTGGCTCAAGGTGGCAATGATAAACCCCGTTTGTTTCGTGTGTTGGACGCCGAAGGGATCATTAACCGCATGGGGTTCAACAACAAGGGCGTTGATTATCTAGTAGAGCAGGTTAAGCAGGTAAAACATCGCACTGGCTTAGTCGGTATTAACATTGGTAAGAACAAAGATACGCCAGTCGAGCATGGAAAAGACGACTATTTAATTTGTTTAAATAAGGTTTATGAACATGCAGATTACGTGGCGGTCAATATTTCTTCGCCCAACACTCCGGGCTTACGCTCGATGCAATACGGCGATGCGTTAGACGACTTGCTCGCGAGTCTTAAAGAACGCCAAACTGAGCTTGAAAAGAAACACAATCGATATGTTCCTATTGCTGTGAAAATTGCACCGGATATGACTCATGAAGAAATTGCTCAAACAGCAGATTCGTTCGTGCGTCATTCTATCGATGGTGTTATTGCAACCAACACAACCTTATCTCGAGAAGAAATTAAAGGACTACCTCATTGTGACGAGGCCGGTGGGTTAAGTGGCAAACCTTTACAATTGAGATCGACTGAGTTTGTACAACGCTTATCGACAGAGTTAGATGGCAAGCTACCGATTATTGGTGTGGGTGGTATTGATTCATTAGCATCGGCCGAAGCAAAAATGAGCGCTGGCGCCGATTTAGTGCAGATCTATTCAGGGTTTATCTACAAAGGACCACCATTGATTCATAACTTGGTGAAAAATTTACGTTAATTTGACATGCGTCATATTCACATCATTGATGAAAAGGTGTACATTGATCGCGGTTGATCGGACAGGAACAAACCAATGAACATCGCCAGAAAGGATTGGCATTGGCAATACAATGAAGTTACCAACACGCTGGAAGTGTGTTCGGATGTCGATAGTTGCTACTCAACGGGGTTACGCAAGGCTCAGCTGTGCGGCGACGCTATGCGAAAACAGAGCTTGGCGATAGAAGATTTATCATTTCTACATTCAACGTATGAAATTCTCACAGAGCAATGCGGGCTTGATGACACGATTGCAATGAACCACGCAATGAGCGCTGTGTCGGCGCGTAAGTTCTTTAAGCCAGTGTTACCGCAAAGTTGGTTTTTCTTACCGTCATCTGCCAATTTAACGCTCACTGAGCTGATGGTCGTGGAGTTGGATACTCCTGAACAAACGGGTTTGTTTATTACTGTGGCTAGTGATGAGTCGACGTCGCTAATTATGTTAATTTCCGAAAAACTTTGTCTGACCGAACACAAAAATATGGTTCAAGGAAGTATGCTTCGCGTTATGAATGACCGTATCGCTCGATATGCATCTATGAATGCGCTGGCTATGAACCGCGATTTACTGCGCGCTTAGAAGTTTTAATACGGAAAAAGCCCCTATGCATAGGGGCTTTTTTTATGTCTGCGAGAATGGAATGGGCATTTCACTTAAGAGCTTTATATGCATATCACACCTGCAAATTATCAACGTTTAATTGCGATTAACAGCGAAGACTTTAACTGTTGCTTCTATTGCGGATGCGTTGCTACTGAATATGATCTCGCGCCGCCAACTTCAATCCGAAATGTGATCCAGCCTCATTCCGATAATTTGGAAATTCCAGCGTGCCGAGAATGCCACCAGCTTTTGAAACATGAACCGTCAGGTTTACTTGGACGCAGAATCGATGTGGTCAAAGATAAATTAGCCAAAAAATATGCTCGCGCCATTTCTGTCTATCAAATGTGGGATGCGTCCGAATTAAATGAGTTAGAACACAGGTTGCAACAAAGTGTGGCGGCAGGTTTAAAGTTGGGTGAAGAAGCAACTCAACGTTTAAGTTATAAAGGTTTTGTATACGAAGTTAATGGACATCGATTTGATTCTCCACATTCACCAGTCGAAGTACATTGTGTGGCAGGGACGCAGTTCACAGATTTTAAATCGGCCTTAAACCACACAAGTTCTAGCTACCGTATTCCAAAAGCAAAATTGAAGATGTTACTAAAGGAACACAACAACAATTTTGATCAGGTCATTTCGTTGTACCAACAACAAGTTTTAGCAGCGCTAGCCGAGAAAGAAATGAAGACAAAATGCAAATCGTTGGCACAACAATACAAGTTCGACGCCGCCTTCATTCGCAGAAGTGTAAACCACTATATGGCTGAAGACGAAGAAATGAGTTTAGAGCAGGCGTTACGCAAACTAGAGGTTGAACGACTTATGGGAAAGTGAGTATTACAGTCTCTTGATTTTAAAGCCCCACAGCAGTGAGCAAAAGGGGGCTTTAAAATGAGAAGATTATTTAATATTTGCTTTGAGAGCCTTAATCGCTTGGGCGGTATCACCGTTACGCATTGCGTCAGCAATTGCTCGATGTTCGTCAACACACTGCCTACCGGTAGCAACACGCTTATAATTTAGGCGCATACGCATCACATACGGGTACCATATGTTCACAAGCTCATCACCACCTGCTTTGTATACAATTGCATTGTGAAACGAAATATCCAACTTGGTTACTTCGGTGAAGTCTTCTCGCTCGAATGCATCTTGCAAGTCAGCCAAAATGTTGTCGAGTTCTGCAAAGTCTTCATCAGTCATTGAATCTTTTACCTGTTCAATGGCATAGACTTCAATGTTGCGTCTGAGGTTAATCATTAACTTTTGCAGTTTGGGCTCTAGCACGCTGTTGACCGACGCACCGCAATTGTTTTTAGAAATGAGTAAACCTTCTTTCGTGAGTTGTAAAATAACATCACGAATGGGGCCACGCGACAGGCCAAACCGTTCGGCAAGCTCTTTTTCGTTGAGCTTCGTATTTGGCGCAAGATCGCCGGCAATGATGTCTGAGCGAATTTGATCAGCTATCTGATCTTTTACTGACAAAATTTTTGCTGGTTTTGCGAGGGCCATATATCTTCCAATCTGATCAATAATGCCGTCATACTAGTCATTTCAGTGCATTATTACAATTAGTCGGCGACGTATTGTAAATAAAAAACAATAAACCGTGACGTTGGATTTAGTTTACTAACAGTACACTTCAATTCTTAAGCAAAGTTGTTAACGAAAGAACGAAAAAACGTAAAAGTAAAAACCTTAAGAGCGTAAATGTATACAATGTGTATTTTGCCTGAAAGCCAAGTTTCATTAAAGGGACCATGCAAAAAACAAATTATATCAAGCATATAAATCACAGTTAATTACGCTGATTCATTTGGGTTGATAACATTATCAAGCTTCTATTTTTTAATTAATCGTGTAATTAAACAGTCTAGAATATTGTACACAATCTTAAAATTCCCACTATTGATCACCAAATGGTTAGCCACATAATCCATTAAATTAATCAAAATGACCTAACTACCGTGACATTGTTAACAGTTTGCAATATTGATTTATCTTTCGACAAATGTGAGCTGAGTAGATTTTCAAGTCACTGGTAAACGACATAGCGGCAGACTTGGTGTTGAGGATATTGGTGAAGGGCTAGCATAAACTCTGTCTCGATTTGGATGCTAATACATCGCAATGGCTAAATAGCATGATGGGTTAACGCATTGGTTTCTATTTGAGTGAGCAATACTCTCGGGATATCGCTTGTCGGAAATAGATTATGACCAACAAGAAGTGACCCAATTTAACACTCGTCGCAAGCTTAATTAACCTTGTATCTAATCAACATTAACAAGCCATTAACCGCCATGATCTGAGTCAATTAAAACGATTAAAATTGTAGCCAAAATGTTAATATGTAAGGATATTTTCCATTATGTGAGTTGTAGCTATAATTGAAGATTGTTAACAATATGTCATTGTAAGGTAAGTGTCGTAAGCGTAATGTACTCCTCATAGAACAAGCTCAAATTCAATACTGTTCTTACAGAATCTTCTAGTTGTAAATTCTCGGGGGAGAATGATGAATATTCAACGCAGTCAATTCAGACTCAATCCAATCTGTTTCGCTTTGCTGGCATCCTTGCCGCTCGCAATTCAAGCGCAAGAAGTACCTGAAAAATCAAGTGACAATAGTGATGTAGAAGTCATTCAAGTCACAGGTTTACGTGGTAGCTTAAAGAAAACCATTAATGACAAACGTTTTGGCGAAAACATTTCAGACTCAATTAACTCTGAAGATATCGGTAAAACAACCGATCAAAACATCGCTGAAGCATTGTCTCGCGTGACTGGGGTGTCTGTACAAACTTCTGATGGCGAAGGTGCAAAAATTACTGTTCGCGGCGCGAACTCAAACCAAAACAATATCAGTCTCAATGGCGTACAGCTTGGTTCTACTGAATTTAACCAAGGTGTCGATTTATCGCAGTACTCATCTGATATTCTGTCAAAAATTGAAGTCGTTAAAACGCCAAGTGCCGATCATGAAGAAGGTTCTTTGGGTGCTAACATCAACCTGCTAACCAATAAGCCACTCGACCTGGGCTATGAAATTAATACCTTGGCAGTTGAAGGGCGTTACAACGATTTGTCCGAAGATGAAAACTATAAAGTTTCCGGAACTTTTTCTCGTAAATTCCTAGATGAAACCTTTGGTGTAATTTTAACTGCTGTCACAGAAACGAATTCCTACCGCAAAGATCAGTATGTTGCTGAAAACTGGGTGGCGCAACATTCAAACCAAGCAACAGATACTGAAGGTAACTTAGTCGAAGACGTTTGGGCGCTTTCACCTCAAACCACCCGTTACGAAGCCTTTAATAATGACCGCGACCGGACAAGCATTAATTTAGGGATGCAATGGTTGGCAACTGAGGATACAGAGTTAAATCTGAATCTGAACTGGGCCAAACAAGATGTCGAAAACTCTATGCATGGTGTGCAAACACGCTTCGCTACTTATGACAACCTAGTTGAAGGAGTAGACCCTGGGCTAGGGCAAGGACCTGCGACTGAAACAGATCCGGAAAGTAGTTGGCACACGATTGACATGAATACGCAGACGTATGTAAAAAACGTGAATCGTTTCGGCAGTGGCGGCTTACTGCAGTCCGAAAACAAATACAGTAATGAAAACAAATTGGTGTCGTTCGAGCTCAGTCATAACATTTCAGATGACTTGAGTATGAAAGCTGGACTCGGTTACTCCAAATCTGAGCAAGAACCTGACAATTCTGTATACATGGTGCTAGAGAGCTATCACACCATGGGGGCTTGGCAGATGATTCATACGCCAACAGCTGACGTTGAACCTGTTGGCTTCGATTGCACAGGTTCAAGTAATTGTCGACTTGTGGGGGGAACAAGCTTCATCGATTACGGGGCGAACACTGATCCAAATGATCCCGCTAGCAAAGACGACAACCGCTCAAACACCATGTTTAACCCGCAAGAACTTGATGCGCAACACCTCTCGTATATGTCTCGTTCGTTAGTTGCGGTGGAAGATACCCAAAAGTCTGCAAATGTTGATTTTGATTGGCATGTTGAATTTGGTCCTGTCTCACTCATTGAATTTGGGGCGAAGTGGTCGAACCGTGAAAAGTATGTTGATGATCAACGTGGAGAATTTAATACCGTTGGCGAAGGCGTCGTGGTTTACGATCCAGATACGGGTGAAGTCCGCACGTTGCCGCACGGTATTGGTTCAATTACTGCCGATATGTTCGCGACGGGTGAAGATTTTCCAGTGAATGACTTTATGTCGGGCCTTGGCTATGGTCGTGATCAATTCACTAATGGCTGGAATACGTTCTCAGCTTTCAAAGCGATGGACGTTGCCTTGGGGAGTTCAGCGGCGGAGTTCACGCCTTGGGATGCTCAAACGCGTAACACTGAGCTTGATAATATAGCGATATACGCTAAAAGCAGTTTCGATCTACTTGATGGCGATCTAACCGGTGATATAGGCGTACGTTATGTCCGAACCGAAGTGGAATCGCATGGTGCAAATGGTGTTCAATTTGCCTACGATACGGCTAATTTAGGGCGCATCTTTGACCCGTTCGCAATTATGGAAGCAGGGGACTCAAGCCTACCGGCCTGTGGTGCTATTCCATTTATGGGGACTGACTACAACGAGGCGTCCCGTTGGGCTCGTCAAGATGGGTTAGGGTATAACACTAACGGCACGGCTGACTATCGTGACGATACACCGATTGCGGCAGTTAATGGCGGTGCTTGCTATGACCCTTATGCTGTGGGGGGAGACCAACAACTCGCTGAGTGGTGGTTGTGGCGCCATAGCGACATTTCAACTGAAAAAAATTATGTGTATGGTGAGCGCGTATATGATGAAAATGGTGGGTTAATAGCCACTGAAGACCGAAGCCAACGCACGCAAAACACGTCCAATACGCACGACTATGACGTTTGGCTACCAAGCCTCAACTTGAACTACGCCATAGACGATACCAAAATCGCTCGATTTGCCGCGTCGAAAACAATGTCGCGCCCACAAATTGATTCGCTTCGTCCAAATGTGTTTATTAAAGAAACTCAATGGGGTGAATTTAACCGTAATAACACCATCACCATGTACAACACTAAGCTCGATCCACTCGAATCGAACAACTTAGATTTGTCATTTGAATGGTACTTTGATCAAAGCGGTATGGTATCGGCGGGCTTCTTCTACAAAGACATGACTAACTTTGAAGAATCTCAAACAGTCATCACCTATATGGATGATTTGCGCAATGAAATGTTGCCAGATGGCCCCGCTTATAATAATGATGACTTAATCTTACTCCCTGGAGATGATGCTCAAACAAATCTTCAAGGTTGTATGCCAAAGCGTGTTCAAGGTTCGACTGAAATGAATCAAGACTGGTTCCTGTCTGGTGACTTGTCTGAAATGTGTGCTCAGTTCAAGACCACGAGTATCGTGAACGGCAAGGGTGCAAGTATTGCTGGCGTTGAACTCCAGTATTTACAAACCTATGATTTCTTGCCAGGTTGGTTATCAGGTTTCGGTATTCAAGCCAACTATACGTACCAAGACAGCTCATACGACCAAGAAGTTTCTTCAGTTGACGACTCTGTTTATCTGCCGGAGCTACCCGTTGCTTATACGCCAGAACACAGCTACAACTTGACTGGATTCTGGGAGCAGGATGGTCACCAGGTTCGCTTGTCGTATCAAGGTACTTCTGATCAGTTATCTGACCGTTCATTTGAAAGCGGAAGCCTATGGGAAGAAGGACGTGACACGTTAGATTTCTCAGCATCTTACAAAGTGAATGACATGGTGTCTTTAACATTCCAAGCGACCAATATTACCGATGAGAATGTGCGTAAATACTACACCAGTCGATTCGTGAAGATGGGCGATAGTGTTGATGCTCCAATCTTTGAAGAAGGTAATCCTTTGGACGGCGACGCGTCTAAGTCTCGTACCTACAGTGAATACAATGTGGGCCGCAACTTTAGGCTTGGCGCGCGGGTGAACTTCTAAGTCTTCATTTACGTGTTTATGTTAAAAAACCGCAGCTAGTCTGCGGTTTTTTGTGTTCGACTCTGCGCCATCAAACTGTCTGTGATTTCAATGAGCAACTGATGTGCTTACTCGAACTTTTCAGATTTATGTTTCAACTCAAACAAATTACCCTCGTTATAACTCTGTGACTTAGACGTTAAATTCAAAATTTTGACCGACCCTTTAGCTCATTCAACACAGTCGTTCTGCTATTGTCCTCAAAGTAGCCACAGAGCACTGATAAGCGGTACTTGCCGTTGTATATACAACAGCTAGCTCTCCTTTTAGACGACTACTACCAGCAGTTATGGAAACGATTTCAGGCAATTTAGCTGGAATATTAAACATTTGTTTAGTTCCTAACAGATTCGCTGATTATGTGAAGTAGCTATCCTTATTGGTCATTGTTAACAAAAAACACTTGTCTAATTTAAATCTGAAAGAGTAGTGTGGCGTTGTGATTGAAGTACGTAACATTTAATTAACCGTTGCTTCACTAATTACACATCATAAATAAAATTGACTCTCGGGGGAGACGAAATGCCAAACCAAACCAAGCGGTTCAGACTGAACCCAGTTTACATAGCAATCCTTGCTGCTGTGCCACTGAGCATTAGTGCACAAGAAGCTGAACCTGCTAAAAAAGCTGAAGCGAATAGTGACGTTGAAGTCATTACAGTAACCGGCTTACGCGGTAGCTTGAAAAAGACAATTAACGACAAACGTTTTGGGCAAAATATTGCCGACTCGATTAACGCGGAAGACATTGGTAAAACCACTGACCAAAACATTGCTGATGCATTAGGCCGTGTAACGGGCGTTTCGGTACAACAATCTGAGGGTGAAGGCGCGAAAATTTCTGTTCGTGGTGCAAACTCCAACCAAAACAATATCAGCATGAACGGTGTTCAGTTGAGCTCAACTGACTTCAACCAAGGTGTTGATTTATCTCAATACTCTTCAGATATTCTTTCAAAAATTGAAGTCGTAAAAACGCCAAGTGCTGACCATGAAGAAGGTTCTCTTGGTGCGAACATCAACCTTTTGACTAACAAGCCTTTGGACTTAGGTTATGAGATTCGTAACTTGACCGTTGAAGGTCGTTATAACGACTTGTCAGAAGACGAAAACTACAAAGTATCCGGTACTATTTCTAAGAAGTTTGCCGAAGAAACATTCGGCGTAGTTTTAACTGCGTACACAGAAACCAATTCTTACCGCCGTGACCAGTTCGTAACTGATAACTGGAATGCAAGTCAATCTCGCGAAGCGATGAGCACTGACGGCGAACTCCTAAATGACGTTTGGGCTCTAACGCCGCAGGAAACTCGTTACGAAACGTTCTTGAATGACCGTGACCGTATGGGCGCTAACTTAGGTCTTCAATGGTTGCCAACAGACAGCACTGAAATGAACCTCAACTTGACTTGGTCTAAGCAAGAAGTTGACAGTTCAATGCACGGCATTAGAACACGCACAGTACCTAGCCATCCTAACCATGTAGAAGGTGTGGATCCTGGCTTGGGTCAAGGCCCAGCGACTGAGACTGACCCAGAGCGCGACTGGCACACAATCGACACTAATACAAACACATACGTGAAGAACCTAAACCGCTACGGTGATGGTAGCTTCCTTCAGTCAGAAAATGCATATGACAACGAAAATTTAATTGTTGCATATGATATTGAGCAGCAATTTGGTGACAACTTAACCATGAATGCTGGTATCGGTTACTCTAAATCAGAGCGTACACCTGATAACAGTGTTTACATCGTGCTAGAAAGCTATCAGACATTTAGCAACTGGCAGATGGTTCACACGCCAAGTGGCGAAGTAGAACCCGTTGGTTATGATTGTACCTCTTCTAAAAACTGTAAATTAGTCGGTGGTGATGGCTTCATTGATTACGGTGCAAATACCGATCCAAATGATCCGCTCGCTAAGGACGACAACCGTTCTACCACCAAATTCAACCCGCATGAAATTGAAGCTCAGCATTTGTCTTATATGAGCCGCACACTCACTGCTGTTGAAGATACCAATAAATCTGTAAACGTCGATTTTGACTACGCCGTTGAATTTGGCCCAATCACAATGATTGAGTTTGGTGCTAAATACTCAAACCGCGAAAAGTATGTTGATGATCAAACCGGTCAATTCACTACTGTTGGTGAAGGTGTTGTATTGTACGACCCAGAAACGGGCGAAGTCCGTAACTTACCATTTGGTATTCAATCGATAGACGCTAGTTTGTTCCGCAACGACGATGAAGACTTCCCAGCTGACGACTTCATGAAGAAGCTCGATTACGAGCGCGATAACTTCACAACAGGTCTCCCTACGTTCTCAGCTTTCGCTGCAATGGACGCAGCACTGGGCGGAACAGAAGCTGAATTCTCACCTTCAGACACAAACACTCGTCGTAGTGAACTAGACAACATCGCAACATACTTAAAAGCAAGCTTCGAGCTGCTGGACGGTTCGCTAACAGGTGATATTGGTGTTCGTTATGTTAAAACTGATGTTGAATCATTTGGCGCAAACGGTGTTAAATTTGCCTTCGATGGAAGTAACAATGGCCGACTCTTTGACCCATTCCATATCGCAGCGGTTGGTGATGCGACTGCAGGTAACCCAAATTGTGCGGCGGTTCCTTTCCAGGGTACCGATTACAACCAAGCGGTTCGTTGGGCACGTACAGACGGTAACGGTTATGAAACCAAAGGTACTGCGGATTACCGCGATGATACGCCAATCCCAGCAGCGGATGGAGTGTGTTATGACTGGTATGCCGATCCTACACAACAGGCGAGCTTGAGCGATTGGTGGTTGTGGCGTCACAGCGATATCTCTACGGAGAAAAACTATGTGTACGGCGACCGTCAGATCTCAGAAGATGGCACAATGCTGTTGGCCACTGAAGATCGTCAAGACCGTTCTCAAAAAACCAGTGCCGAGCATGACTACGATATGTGGTTACCGAGTTTAAACCTCAACTACATCATCGACGACACTAAGATTGCGCGTTTTGCAGCCTCTAAAACGATGTCTCGTCCAGAAATTGACGCATTGCGTCCAGGCTTTACTGTTGTCGAAACTCAATGGGGCTTCGACAACCGTAACAACACAATGCAGTTCTTCAACACCAAGCTTGATCCGCTTGAGTCGAACAACTTAGATTTATCGTTAGAGTGGTATTTCGACGACAGCGCTATGGTTGCAGCTGGATTTTTCTACAAAGACATGAGTAACTTCCAGGAGTCTCAAACAATCATCACATACATGGATGACTTGAGAAACGAGATGCTTGCCGATAGCCCACAATACAACAACGATGATTTAGTCTTGTTGCCAGGCGATGACCCGCAAACAAACCTTCAAGGTTGTATGCCAAAACGTATCCAAAATGCTACTGAGCTTAATGAAGACTGGGTACAGAATGGTCAACTTGATGAAATGTGTGCGAAGTTCAAAACAACATCTCTTGTCAATGGTAAAGGAGCGTCAATTGCGGGTGTAGAACTTTCATACTTGCAAACTTACGATTTCTTACCCGGTTGGATGTCAGGTTTAGGCTTGCAAGCTAACTACACGTATCAAGATAGTGAGTATGACCAAGAAGTATCTTCAGTCGATGACAGCGTGAAGCTGCCAGCACTTGAAGTTGCTTACACGCCAGAGCACAGCTACAACGTTTCTGCTTTCTGGGAACAAAACGGTCACCAATTACGTCTGTCGTATCAAGGTACCTCTGACCAACTTGCACAACGTTCGTACAAGCTCGGTTCTCTCTGGGAAGAAGGTCGTGACCAACTCGACTTCTCAGGCACTTACAAATACAACGACTATGTGTCGTTCACAGTACAAGCAACGAACTTGCTTGATGAGAATTTCCGCCAGTATTACACAAGCCGTTTCACCGACTTAGGTGGCGAAGTGTTAGACGAAGGAAGTGCATTGTCTGGTAATGCGACCGATTCTCGTACGCACCAAGAGTACGCCGTTGGCCGTAACTACCGTGCAAGCGTTCGCGTTAACTTCTAATTCTTAATACCAATTAGAAAGACTATTAAGCTGCAACCTTCGGGTTGCAGCTTTTTTTGTGCGTGAAATTTGTGATGTGGGAGCCTATTGTTAACAATTATGGCCCTGTGGGTCTCAGTGTCGGGCTTTGAATCAAAATTAATAGCGAACATTAGTGGTGCCCCAAACAGCTTTGAGCAGGCCCTCGCAGCCACTGATAGAATGAATTACTTACTATCAGAGCAAGACACAACAAAGTCGGTTTTGTTGGGCGAGGCTGCAAGGTTCAAAGTGAGCACCTTGAACTTTCCGGTGCTGGGGTACAAATGAAAGTTGTTAACGACGAGACTGGGGCTGCAGTCGGTTTAGTCGTGAATGTGAGTACCGATCAAGCTCGAGGCCTTTACCTTTGGCACAACGGAAAAATCCGCCCACGCTCTAAATCGTTTGAGTTGCCTGATAGAGGGACGATCGCTAGAAGGCACTTAATCAGCCGTCTGTACTCATGAAGCGATGGCCCAAAGGGGACTGTTTGATGAGTTAATCGGATTGGTTGCGGGAGCAGGATTTGAACCTACGACCTTCGGGTTATGAGCCCGACGAGCTACCAGACTGCTCCATCCCGCGTCCGATTGTGCCTAAGAAGTTTAATGCATCGAAACAGGCACTTGTTTGATGAGTTAATCGGATTGGTTGCGGGAGCAGGATTTGAACCTACGACCTTCGGGTTATGAGCCCGACGAGCTACCAGACTGCTCCATCCCGCGTCCGATTGTGCTTAAGGAGTAAATACATCGAAACAAGCACATGTTTGATGAGTTAATCGGATTGGTTGCGGGAGCAGGATTTGAACCTACGACCTTCGGGTTATGAGCCCGACGAGCTACCAGACTGCTCCATCCCGCGTCCGATTGTTGTTGTCTACCGAGTCCTCTATTGCAGAGGAGGTTACCTACTAAGAAGTAAATTGGTTGCGGGAGCAGGATTTGAACCTACGACCTTCGGGTTATGAGCCCGACGAGCTACCAGACTGCTCCATCCCGCGACAACGGAGGCGCATATTATAGAGGAGCCCTGAACATAGCAAGGTGTTTTTCAAATTTATTACAGAGCGTTAGTCGGCTATAATCGCGGCACACCAAAATCAACTGGCCCGAAAACGTGCATAATTTATTTGCTACTTGCAACCTAGGTCTCGAGTATCCACTCGAATTAGAACTCATTCAACATGGCGCATCGAATGTGGTGAGTCATCAGGGCGGCGTCGCCTTTCAAGCAGAGTTACCTGCGCTCTATCGCATTTTGTTATGGAGCCGTGTTGCGTCACGCGTGTTATTAGTCGTTGCAGAAGGCAAAGCACAAACTGGCGAAGACATCGCTCAGTTGGCCTATGAACAAGATTGGACCATGCTGATCCGACCCACACGGCCGTTTACAATTGAATTTGTCGGAAGTAACCGCGATATTCGTAACACAGGTTATGGCGCTCAATGCGTGAAGGACGGCATTAGTAAGTTATTTGCTGATGAAGGTTTTGCTCGGCCTCATATCGACAACCGTGATCCAGAGGCGATCATTCGCGCGCGAATCGGCGGCAGCAAACTGACGCTTATGCTCGATTTAACCGGCCGAAGCTTGCATCTACGAGGCTACCGCACAGAAGCGGGAGCAGCCCCCTTAAGAGAGCCTCTAGCGGCAGCCATGATTATTCGCAGCGGTTGGTTGGAAGATACCTCGGTTCCGTTACTTGACCCTATGTGTGGCTCTGGAACCTTGTTAATCGAAGCCGCTTCGATGGCTGCAGGCATTGCCCCCGGCATTGAAAACCCAGAGTTTTCGGTGCATCGGTTACCCATGCACAGTGAACAAATTTGGCAAGAAGCTTTGTCAGAAGCCACAGTGAAGAGTCGCCGAGGGCTTAATCAAGTCGACATTGAGGTGTCGGGCCAAGATCAAAACCCAGAAGTAATTATTCAAGCGCGTGCCAACGCGCGTCGTGCGGGTGTCGAAAATTTAATTAATTTCAAACAATTGTCACTTGCAGACAACCCGTTAACCGATGGTGAACTGGGTTTTATCGTGTGTAATCCGCCTTACGGTGAACGATTAGGCGATGAAGCAGAGATTGTCGCACTGTACTTTCAATTGGGTGAGAAACTGCGCCAAAACTTTAATGGACACGCGTTACTGGTAACATCTGCTGACGACTATGTTCCGGCATTAAAATTACGCAGTGACAAAACATGGCAAGTCATGAACGGTAAATTGCCGTGTCAGTTGATGCAATTTAGCGTGAAGCCAAGCAATCGCGAGCCATCGTTTAGTGTGACGCCAAATGGGAGCGAATTCGCGAACCGATTGAAGAAGAACTTACAGCGCATCGATAAATGGGCAAAAAAAGTCCCTACAGATGCATATCGCGTGTATGACGCTGACTTGCCAGAATATAACGTAGCAATCGATAAATACTTGGATAAGTTGGTGATTCAAGAATACGCTCCGCCAAAATCAATCGATGCCGAAAAGGCAGCTCGACGCTTGCTTGATGTGATTTTAATTGCACCTGAACTAACCGGAATCAACACTGCAAACGTGTTTATTAAACGCCGAAAGAGTCAATCGGGTAGCAATCAATATGAAAAAGTATCCACTCGAAATGCATGGCAAGTGGTTCACGAATACGGTTTAGCGTTTAAAGTGAACTTATCCGATTATCTTGATACTGGTTTGTTCCTCGACCATCGAGTGACTCGGCATGAATTTGCAAAACTGGCTAGCGGTAAACGATTCTTAAATTTATTTTGCTATACCGGATCTGCTACAGTGCATGCGGTCAATGCGGGAGCAACGCACTCGGTGAGTGTGGACATGTCAAAGACTTATTTAGAGTGGGCTCGAGAGAACTTGGTCATTAATCGACTCATTTCTCCGAAGCACACATTTGAACACGCCGATGTACTTAAATATCTGAAACATACACATGATAAGTTTGATGTAGTGTTTTGCGATCCACCTACGTTTAGTAATTCTAAGCGCATGAAAGATACCTTAGATATTCAGCGTGATCATATCGACCTATTAACGCTGGTTGATGGTGTGTTGGAGCCTGGCGGGGTGGTCATGTTTTCCAATAACAATCGCCGCTTTAAACTCGACTCTACTGCGATTGAAGCGATGGGCTACACCATTAAAGACTGGAATCGTTTCACATTACCGGAAGATTTTAAACGGAATCCAAACATTCATCATTGTTGGCTACTCGAGAAAAACGCATAGTGTTTCGCCTACTGGAAAGCGATGGCTGTCACTTGTGTGAGCAAGCCAAACAATTGCTGCAGCAAACCCATGTTGTCACGTACGGTTGTGAGCTCGTAGATATCGCTGAAAGCGACGCTTTAATTGAAGCGTTCGGTGAGCGAATTCCAGTGTTAGAACATATCAATAGTGGCCAGCAATTGGGTTGGCCTTTTAATTTTGAGCAGCTCAATACGTGGCTGCAAGACGTAATGAATTTATGACCATATTGAGTTTGAACAATGCCTCGCTGGCATTTGGCCACACGCCACTTTTAGACCGCGCAGATCTGCAAATCGCAGAGCGCGAACGTTTGTGTATTGTCGGCCGTAACGGTACCGGTAAAAGTACTTTGATGAAGGTGATTAAAGGCGACATCCTACTTGATGATGGTGCCATTAAATTTATTGGTACACCCAAAATTGCGTATTTACCTCAAGACCCTCCAACCAAAACCAAGCAAGACGTACTCAGCTACGTCCTTGCCGGAGAGCCTAAGTGGCAAGCGCAATTGTCAGAATACGATGCCATTATCGATAAAATCTCAGATGATCCAGCAGCAATGCGGCGCTTCGAAACGCTTCAATCTGAAATGGAAGTGTCCGGTGCGTGGCAAGGGGAAATGCAAGCAAAACAAGCCATTCAAAAGCTCGACCTAGAGCCGGATATGCAGCTATCATCGTTGTCTGGTGGTTGGTTACGTCGAGCCGCGTTAGCGCAAGCACTAGTGACTCAACCTAACATTTTGTTGCTTGATGAACCGACTAACCACTTGGATATTGATGCCATCAAATGGCTTGAGCAATTCCTCGTTAGTCTGAATATTACACTGATTTTTATCAGCCACGATCGTCAATTTATTCGTTCGATGGCGACACGAATTATCGATTTAGATCGGGGCCAGTTGGTGTCTTTTCCCGGTAATTACGATGCGTATGTTGAAGGCAAGGCAAAGCTCATTGAAGAAGAAGAACGTAACAATGCTTTGTTCGACAAAAAGCTAGCCGAAGAAGAAGTCTGGATTCGACAGGGTATCAAAGCGCGCCGCACACGCAATGAGGGGCGAGTCAGAGCGCTTGAAGAACTTCGTAAGCAACGCAAGGCACGGTTAAATAAGCAGGGCACCGCACGTGGCAAAATTGCGGTCGCTGAAGCGTCAAGCAAGATTGTGTTCGAACTTCAAAATATTGTAGTCAAGCAGGGCGAACAGTTACTCATTGACCGTTTTGAAAGCCTTATACAAAAGGGCGACCGCTTAGCGCTGGTGGGGCCAAATGGTTGTGGTAAATCTACGTTAATTAAAACCATGTTGGGTGATCATCAAGATGTTGATGGTGTAGTTAAAAGAGCTCAAAACTTGGAAGTCGCGTACTTTGATCAGCACCGTGCCCAGTTACCACCAGAGGCTACAGTGGCCGATTTTGTGGGTGACGGTAAGCAGCAGCTTGAGGTGAACGGAAAGCCGCGTCATGTTCTGGGCTATTTACAAGACTTTTTGTTTAGTCCTGCCCGGGCACGTTCGCCAATATCAGCTTTGTCGGGTGGCGAAAAGAATCGACTATTACTTGCCAAGCTGTTCTTGAAACCGAGTAACTTGTTAGTACTCGATGAACCGACCAACGATCTGGACATTGAAACGCTCGACTTACTCGAGGAATTAGTTTGTAACTATGCAGGAACGATTCTATTGGTAAGTCATGATCGTGAGTTTGTGAATCGTGTTGCAACCTCTTGCTGGTTGTTCGAAGGCGAGGGCGTACTCACAGAAATCTACGGCGGATTTAACGAAATTAATCAATATTTGGAACAAAAAGTTAAAAAGCGGGTCGAAACGCCAGTGACGGTAGAGAGCAAAAGCGCTAAACCCGTCAATAAAAAACAAAATAACAAGCTTTCATTCAAGTTAAAGCTTGAACTAGAAGAGTTGCCAGATAGAATCCTAAAGCTTGAAACAGATTTAGAAAACTTGCAGCAGCAAGTGAACTCAGCTGAGTTCTTTACGCTACCCCAAGAGCAAACTGCGCCGATTTTAGAACAACTGACCAAAGCCCAAGCAGAGCTTGATGTTGTTTACGCACGTTGGGATGAACTTGAAGAATTGAGCAACACGAACAAGGACTAACATGAAGCAGTTGTCTATGACACTAAAGCCATTGAGCATTGCAGTATTGTCAGCTTGTTGCCTCAGCGCACAAGCAGCACCTTTATATGAATTGACAGAACTTGGTGTTACGGACGATGCAGAAGTGCATAATTACGCCACAGGTGGTACGAGCCCTCAGGCAGACTCAGGTCTGGTCGTGGGGATGGGAAGCATCGTGGGTCAAATTATCTTTGATGAAGATGATATTGATCCCGATGATGATGACAACGAAGACGATGACATCATTACCGACCCGGGTGACGACGATGATGACGACGACAATGAAGCCGAAGAAGGCATCACTGATGAGGACTTGCGTGAATTTACACAATATCGTGGTACTTATTATGCGCTCTACCATGACTCTTTACTCAGTACCAACCCTGCGTGGACACGTATTCGCGTATGGGACAATGAAGTCCTTGATGATGGTGAGTATCGTGGCACAGCAAATGACTATGTGTACGGAACTAACGACTCGTTCGTCATTACCGGAACAGGCAGCGCGCCTTATTATGTATTGCGCTGGACTGATGATGATGACAACGAGTTTGGCGTTATTCAACGTGACTTTGACTCACGCGCGTTCGCTTACCGGGTTGGCGATGATGAAGAGACTGGGCGTGTTGCTTTAATGCCTGGTGAAAGCACATATGGCGGTTTTAGCGAAGCTTATGCAATTAGTAATCAGGTTCTAGATGGCCCTGCGCAAGGTGATATGGTTGTGGTGGGATCAAGTTCCGTTTCGCTAACCGAAGCATCAGAGCAGAGCGTATTAGAATGCTTAGAATCTGAACTCGAAGTTCCAGAAGAATATTGCCATACATTCTCAGCCTATAACGTTGAAGCATACCTGTGGCAAGTCGATTCGAACTTAACAGAAGTAGACTCACTCGCTTTAGGCCTCATGTTTGAGCCCTCGGATACATTTGTAACGAACGCAAGTATTTATTCACGTGCATTTGCGGTGAATGATAATGGTTACGTGGTGGGTGAATCGGTGTCTTACCGAGATCTCGAAGAAAAAGATGAAGTAAACCTCAATTACTACGCTGCAATTTATCGTCATTTCGTCAACGGTTTTGATCCAGACGGTGAAGATGTCATTTTAGATATCACCGATCGCGATGAGTACTTCCGGTCCATCGCTATCGACATTAATAACAATAACTACGCGGTTGGTATGGGATACCGAAATATCAACGGCGTCACACGAACGAAAGTATTCTATGCGAAAGTAGACGAAGATATCCCAACAACCACTGAGATCCCAAGCTTCTTTAACAGTTCAGCAATGACTGTGAAAGATATCAACAATGACAATGTGATGGTGGGAGAATACGAATGGGAACCACGCCCAGGCGGTGTTCAACGCCGAATGCACGCATATGCATATAAGATTGGTGACGACTCTTTTGTGGATTTAAATAATGCAATTGAGTGCGGTTCTGAATGGAATATTGTTGAAGCCAGCACTATTCGAGATGACGGTGTGATCTTGGCGACTGCGACGAAGAACATTCCAATTGTCGACAATGACGGCAACCCAATAGTTGATGAAGATGGTAATGAGGTGCTACGTGTGGTGGCTCGAGCCGTCGCACTGACATTCAACCCCGACGGTGAACTTCAAGATTGTGAAAATGCTGATGAAGCGTTTCCTGACCACGATCGTCAAGGCGCTGGTTTTGGGCTTGTTTCCTTATTGTTACCAATGGGTTGGTGGATGCGTCGCCGATATAACCGGAAGTAATAAAAAAACCTTCAAACTGCAGTAAAAAATCTTTAATAAAAAGTTCATCCTTTTTAGCCTGTTAGGAAAAGTCAATGACTATCCTAACAGGTTACCATTTGACCTTTGCTTCTGACTGTTCGATTCTAGAGTTGACGAAGAGACCTCGGTTTCTCGTCGCTATTAGTTAACTGCAAGAGGAAGACTATATGAAGAGACAAAAGCGCGATCGCCTTCAACGTGCGGAAGCACTGGGACACAAGGCCGGCTTATTAGGACGTTCACGAGATGATTGTCCATATCAAGGGCTCAATGCTAGGTCTAGTTGGTTCGGAGGTTGGCGATCGGCGATGAATGAAAGGGCTGAAGGACTCTTTCGCTGACATTAAGCAGTTTAATTGAAAAAGAATTAGAAACGCCCCCTTCAATGGGGGCGTTTTGCGTTAGAAGCCTGACGTATCAGTAAATAATCCAACTTTTAAATCTTTAGCTGCATAGATGGGTTTGCCATCGACTTCAACCACACCGTCAGCAAGCCCCATGACCAACTTACGGTTAATTGTACGCTTAAGGTCGATCTTGTATGTAACCTTTTTGGCTGTTGGTAAGATTTGCCCCGTGAATTTCACTTCACCCACACCTAAAGCGCGTCCGCGACCTTTGCCACCGGTCCAACCGAGGAAAAAGCCAACGAGCTGCCACATTGCATCCAAGCCAAGGCAACCTGGCATCACTGGATCTCCGGGGAAGTGGCATGCAAAAAACCACAAATCTGGATTGATATCGAGTTCTGCAATGATTTGGCCTTTACCGTATTCGCCGCCTTCATCGGTGATGGTAACAATGCGATCCATCATTAACATATTGGGAGCGGGCAACTGTGCGTTACCTGGGCCGAACATTTCACCGTGTGCGCATTTAAGCAAATCGGCTTTATCAAAAGAAGCTTGCATGATAATCCTATTAGTCAATCCTGATCAGAGCACGGAAGGTTAGCGAACACGTGTACGCTTAACAACTCCGATCTGGCAATTTATCGTGAGAAAAATGATCTTATTAGTCCTAAAAGGCCAATTCGCTCATCATCTGGCTCCGCTAAGTCGCCTAAACGATGGTGAACTTTGGCAAACACTGTGCCTTTGGGGTACTGGTGGACTTCATTTTCAGCACCGGCTCCCGATGGAGTGCTCATCAAAAGTTCGACAGCCTCTGAAACGTGTTCGACGGTGTGAATCTTCAACCGACCATTTTGGACGGCTTCAGCACAGGTGTCATTTAGATTGAGTTGAATTAAGTTACTTTTTGGCATCACGATCGAAAAAGAATGGTTTGGCGCCATCATTGAAGCGACAGTATAAAAGCCTTCAATCTTCTCGTTGATGCCACCAATGGCTTGAACGTAACCAAATTGATCGATTGCACCCGTCACAGCCATAGACTGATGCACAGGAATTCGAGCTAACGCACTCATCAAAGCGACTAGCTCTGCAAGTGATGCGCTGTCGCCATCGACCTCATAATAGCTTTGTTCAAACACGATGTTGGCTGATAGGTGGAGTGGGGCATCTTTACCGAAAATTTGAGCCACGTAAGCGGCTAAAATCATTGTGCCCTTCGCATGAATATTTCCGGCCAGTTCTGCTTTTCGTTCGATGTCGATAACGTCGCCGTCACCGTAGTGCACTGTAGCGGTAATCCGAGCGGGCTCTCCATAGGCAATATCACCTACCTCGACCACGGTGAGGCCATTCACTTGGCCAACAATATCGCCCGTTACTTGCAGTTTCATGGTGCCTTCAACAAAATCACGATAACTATCTCGAGCTAGCTGCAGTGTTCTTTTTTCAATATTTGAAAGGGCGACTTGTATGTCTTGGGCTGATAACGATGATTGGTCAGAATACGCACTTGCTTCGCGCAAAAGATGTTTGAATTTAGACGTCTGTAAGGACAAACAACCGCTATGCCCTGCCCAACGGCTGCTGAGGCGAAGTAGTCGGTCGATTGCATCAGCATTCAGTGTTGTTTGGTGTGAAGACTTAGCGATACCTTTTAAAAAACCGACGTAATTTTGCGCATCTTCAACAGCAATACGATCATAAAACTCTGCGGTCAGATTGATGTCTTGATAAAGGTTGGGCC
Organism: Echinimonas agarilytica; assembly: GCF_023703465.1. Lineage (NCBI taxonomy): Bacteria > Pseudomonadati > Pseudomonadota > Gammaproteobacteria > Alteromonadales > Echinimonadaceae > Echinimonas > Echinimonas agarilytica. The sequence goes on from NZ_JAMQGP010000009.1 coordinate 91,304, forward strand.
AATACGTTTCTAATTCGGCCAATTCAACATGGCTGCCAAGAACGATGATGTTTGAACCCACAAGCAACGTTTGAGCCGTGAAGGGCACACCTCGATGCAAGTGCGCAAGTGGTACTTGAATCGTTCCGGTACTCACGCTAGCCGCCAGCGATGTGATGAGCTGCGGGTCTTCAAGCAACTGGTTGGCCCACACGGTTATATATTCGCCCTTACGGGCTAATAAACCGGGATTGAACGACCATTGATCGTTGTTATAACTATATTGGCCAAGCAAGGATTCGATCGTAGCAAGCGTGCACTCAGTCAATGTTTGTTCAGAGCTGTCTGCAATTAAACGGCAAACGTCCAGGGGAGCAATTCCCTCTACGGTTGCTAAACAAATGCTGGATTGTAGCTTAAAGGCTAATGACAGGCCGCTACTGACGCTCGTTTGGCCAAAGCTAATTGCTTCATTGTGAGAGTCTTGCAGGTTAAATAGTGGGAAAGGGTGCACAGATGCCATCATTCACCATTGCCTGTTGCAGTGCTACTAGACGCATTTTCTTCAATCCATTGGATGACGCTAGGCTTGTGTAATCCATAATGCGGCTTATTTAAACTTGTGATAAGCAAAATATCGCGTTCACCTAGGTAAGGCTTGAACTTAGTAAACACCATCGCTGGACTTTCGTTGGTCGCAATTGCAACCGCTCCTTCACCCAACATACTGTAACTGTATTGCTTGATGACCCCTATTATTTTAGCGTAATCGGGATCAGTCGTAGGCTTCGATAAGCGGAAATTTACAAGTAGAGCTGGCATTACATTCTCAAATTCAATAGAAAAGTTAGCGTCAAGACAATGATAGAAACTAACCACTAATTTTGCCTAAAAACCAACGGGATATATAGCACTAATTGGTGTTTTATTAGAAATGAGCGCACATCTACGCTGATGTTGATATGGTTTGCCCGATTCTATCGGAAATTGGCGCTACGCTATTCTCGCTCGGGGGTGTAATTGTGGCAGAAGCGATGAGGGCGAGCGACAATTGCCCTTGCTGGAGTTGCTGGCTTTGCGCCAGAGCAGACTGAATAGCCGCTGTTTGAGCTGATAATTCACTACTAACTGTTGTCACTGTATACCTCGAATGACGGACCTTTGTGACACATATCGGCTCGTTGTTGTGTTTCTTTAGACAAATTTGGTAACTTTTATCTTTCCATTAATCAAACAGAGTGGTTTGATTTCTGCCGCTTTGTTTGCTGATATAGAGCGCTCTGTCTGCTCGTTTAAATACATCATCGAGCGTTGTTTCGATTGGAGTGACTTCGCTCACGCCTATGCTTACAGTATATTTAAGTGTTTGTTGTTTGCCGAGTGTCACACTTTCCGCTTCGAGCTGGCGACGTCTTTGTTCGAGCATATTGAAGGCAGCATCTTTGGCCGTGTCAGGCAGTAGAACCCCAAATTCCTCTCCGCCAAAACGGGCAACCAGATCAGACGCTCTAAAGTGTTCTACGAGAAAGTTAGCCAAATGTTGTATCACTACATCACCCACATCATGGCCATGAGTGTCGTTTACTCTTTTAAAGTTGTCGATATCCAAAATTGCAAAGCACATTGCAGTGTTTTGGCGTTTCATGCGGCTAAAATACGCCTTCGATTGTCTAAGAAACGCACGCCGGTTGTTGATACCCGTCAAAAAGTCTGTTGTGGCTTCGGCTTCAAGGCGGCGCTCTAATTCGTGGCGTGTATTGACGTCCTGAATGATACCGCGATAACCGTTATAGTCGCCGTTTTCGTCAAAACATGGCTTTGCCTGAAGCATACACCAGCCAAGCATAGGAAACTTATCTCGAGCAATTTGCAGTTTCAAATCAACAACCGGTTGCCGCTGGGCGATAAGCGCCATAAATAGTTCAGCCTGACTTAGGCTGTTAGGGTGAATTGCGAGTCGGGTTGCATCATTTATGTGAAGGCCTAAGATATCGCTTACTGAGTCAGCACCTTCGCGGGCATACAAAGTGATGAGTATATCATCGTGGTCTAGCTCAAAATGAGACTCACTGGAAATACTAATGAGGTCCTTTTGTAATTCAGTCAATTGTTTGAGTGCTACTGATTGCTCAGTAATTTTAACTTGATACGATCTTAGCTGTTCAAGTTTTCGCGCCATTAGACTCAATTCGTCATCTCCTTGAACACGACATTTGACCTGATCGTGCTGGTTTGGGTCTAAATAGAGGTATTCAATTAGCCGCTTCAATCGCGAAATGAGTGTGCGATGAATAATCCAATACAAAATTAGCCCAACCACGACCGAAATAGATAGCATCATCGTGATGGCATAAAACGAATATTCGAATGCATTCTGAAGCACCGAAAAGTGTTCGTTTTGTTGCTTTTCGTATTCCTTCATCATCAACAACATATGATTATGGATCTCTACAGAAATCAATTTAGTGCTATTTTCATGAGCTAACTTGCTGATAGTGCTATCGATAGTTAGGTCGATGAGGTGTACGAAAAACATGACGAGTTTCGGCTCTCCGTTTTCATCAACGCCAAACAACCGAGGTCCGTCTTCGGTGCGATATTGATGGACGAGTTTGTGAGCAGCTCTTAGCATCGCCAATTTTACCGCGCTGTTAGCCTCATTTTGATATGCAAATTGTATTCTTCTGATGTCTGACCAAAGCCTAGGTCTAGTCAATTTGCTCAAAGATTCCTGCGTTGGCGTCTCTACAACGTGGTGAACAGCTTTCACTTTAATAGAATCTATCAAAATTTGTATCGCACTCGAAATAGACTTGATGCGATGCTCTTCAATAATACGTTTATGGGTATGATATTCGTAATCGTCAATCAACATCTTGAGAGCTTCTGCACTGGATAACACTTGTTCAGACCCTGCGGTCTGAATTAACCGGTTGAGATGCTCTCTTATGAGTGTGATTTTGGCGGTATAAATGTCACTGGCAACTGGATTGCCATCGGACGATGAGTGTTGTAGAAGAGAAAGTTCGTTGATTTCTTGGAGCAGTGTATTTGCCTGTGTGGCGGCGGGAAACCAGTTGTCTTCAAAGTTTTTGAGCTGATTTTGTGTATAACGTTCCTGAATTAATACACCTATAAAAGTACTGATGAGCAACAAGGCGGAAACCAAAATCACTTGGAATAATCGTGTGGCTATCGACTTTTGGGTGTTGCTAATGTCTCTCAGTGGCATCTACACAACTAGAGCTTTAACGCATATTCTATATTCCAGTGTAGCTAACAAGTTGAATATTCGCTTATTCCTTACTTCTATTTTTTAGTGCTCGGCTGACAGCTTTTTCGGTGGGCTGCGAATAAATGACCGTTGTTGCAGGACTCACATGTCCCGCCACTAATTGCGCAACTTTGAGCCCTTCGTTCTGATTCTGAATGATGTCGGTGAGTAGGGTGCGTCGACCACTGTGAGATGTTGCCTTCTCAATTCCCGCCCAATCACGCAGCATTAACGCCATGTGTTCTTGCAAAGTATTGGGGCTGTAACTACCACCTTTTTGTGTGATAAATAAGGGATCAGATGGCAATGCCGACGGATCTTTAGCCAATCTAACTTCAATATAGTCGATGAGTGCTTGGCGTAATGATTCATCCACCATAGGTAAGTCTCGAGATTTGCCTTTGTGTGATACTAAATCAGGATGGAAATCCGTGGCGTTAATGTCTGCGCCAGCTTTGGCCAACTTTTCGATTTGCTGAACGACGCGTTCAAACTCTGTGACGGTAAAACTGATTTTGGTTCGCTTGTATTCGGAACGGGAGCGTTTAAGCGCATTAGCGCCTTTGGTGTAGGCCGCAGGTAAGCTCATCACTTCATACAACTTAAAATCTCGGCTCTGGTCGACTTTAAACGGTGCAAGTTTGCAGACTTCCTTGAGCTGCAATAACGAGATTTCTTGTACACGTAAACCTAAGCAAAACGATATCCGCATAATTGCGGTATTTTTTTCAGGATGCCGGTGTTCTTGAATCGCATCGAACAGACGGCGCTGCGCTTCTAATGTTGGAACCCGAGCTTGTCCTGATTTTTTAGCCATACCGCAAACATCCAAATAAAGTTGAGTGAATTAATGAGATTGTATGACGTATTTAGTGGTTGATCGCGCGTTACATTAAAATCTGAGAAGTTTTGAAGCCACAGAGCCTCAGATTTCAAAATACAGGTTTGTTTAGTCACACACATAGTAAACCAAGTATTCGAGTCATGACCGAAACAGGGTACCATAATCCGGAAATAATAATCCGTAATAATCATATTTTAACGGATTATTTAGTAGCAGAGTGTATCAACGGGTTAAAATTCCTGCGTCTGCTTTATTTACACAATCCATAACATTGCCGTTACTTATCATTCTAATGGATTGATAAATATTACATATATCTATGTAGATTAAAGCTTGCTCACCAAGCTTTCGAAGAGATTTTCTTGTTCTAAATCCAATTGGTAGTATTTTATGAAAATTGCAGTATCTGCATTGTTAACCATGTTTCACATGCTCCTATCGTTTAACGCCAGTGCTGGTGAATTACGTGTTTTCCCGTTATGGGACAACTTCGGCACAACCATCTCACAAAAGCTGAATCTGACCGATGGTGATTTGTCATTGTCGGTGACTGCTTGGACATCGAGCTACGACGGTTTAGGCGTTATTTCCAATGACACAGACGGCAACGATTTAGATGCTGGTGATGCCAATGAATATGCCACTGATCCTAATGAAGACCTACTGTTTGTATTTGATAGACGCGTTAACTTGTTTGATATTTTTGTGGGCGATTTGAGTAGTAATGATGACTTCAATGTTTCATATGTGGACGTACTAGGTGCTGGCCAACTTGAGCTCGGAGACACTGAATTTGGTATTAAAGGTCCGGCTTTTCATTGAGAGGCTGTGTTTCAACTTAACCCGACATTTAGCGGATCGGCCTTTATGATTGGGACGTCTGGTGGCAATGACGATATCGAGTTTTTAGGTATCGCTGTGGCGGTTCCAGCGCCATCAAGTATTGTTTTGATTCATACTTTTGGTCCGCCGTCGTTACACGGTTTAACCTCGCAGTGGCCCGCGCTAAACGTGCTCTAGCGCGGGGCATTCTGCTGAAAGTTCATAGATTTAATCCCTGATCTAATTCACATCTCTATCATATGGCGCTATCTAACCACCCTATTTTGCCACATTATGTAAACGTTATCATGACGCTTAAGGAATACACGAATGGCGCTGACTGAAAAGCTCAAACTCAGTGAAAAGATTGGCTATGGTTTGGGAGATGCTGCTTTTAACTTTGTTTGGATGACGTTTATCTACTTCCAAATATTCTTCTATACCGATGTGTTTGGGATCTCTGCCGCTGCCATTGGCACCATGTTATTAGTCACCCGAGTTTGGGATACGGTGAACGACCCGATTATGGGAATGCTTGCCGACAGAACCAATACTCGCTGGGGAAAGTTTCGCCCATATTTATTGTTTGGTGCCATTCCCTTGGGAATTGCGGCAACGCTTGCGTTTACTACGCCGAACATGAGCCCAGAGAACCGACTTATATACGCTTATGTCACGTACTTTTTAGTGGGCATGGTATACACCGCACTCAATATCCCCTATTCCTCTATGATGAGCGTGATGACCAACGACCCCAAGGAGCGCGCTTCGCTCTCATCTTGGCGTTTTGTGGGGGCTTATGGCGCAGGTATTTTAGTATTGCACTTCACATTTGATTTGGTTGAACGTTTTGGACAGGGCGATCAGGCGCTCGGGTTTCAACGCACAATGGCGTTGTATGGCTGTGTGTTAGCCGCGATGCTGATGGTCACATTTGCGACCACTAAAGAGCGCATTAAACCGGTGAATTCCGGTCACAAATCATTTTGGAAAGAACTTAAGATACTCATTTCTACCGGCCCATTTTTAGTGTTATTTATTGTGGGAATATTTTCATTGTCGTTTGTTGCGATGAGAAACGGCATCACCATGCACTACTTTAAGTACTTTTTAAACGATGAGGCTTCGGCAAAATGGTTTCTAGTAGGGGGTTCTATTTGTAATCTCATAGGTGCTGGAGCCACGAATTGGCTGACGCGTTATTGGGACAAGAAAAACGTGTACATCGTATTGGCATTTATTAATGCAATAATGATGGGTTCAATTTATCTAATTGGGGCGAACAACCTGCCACTGCTCTACGTGATTCACTTCGCAAGCTCTTTGTTGTCTGGCCCCACGATTCCTATAGTTTTCGCGATGTACGCAGACATTGTTGACTACCAAGAAGCGAATAAAGGTGTACGTACATCTGGACTAGTGTTTGCTGGTGCATCCTTCTCGCAGAAAATGGGGTGGACTGTGGGTGGTGCTGCAACCGGATTCTTACTCGCATTCTTCGGCTATGAGCCGAATGTTGAGCAATCAGAAAGTGCGATTACCGGTATTCAATGGATGTTCACCTTAGTTCCAGGTGCGTTAGCTGTGTTTGGTGCCCTTGCTATGTATTGGTATCGTCTGGATGAAAAAGCGATGAATGATATTCAATCAGCATTGGATGTGCGAAAAGCCGAATCAACTTAAGGTGCTCGATCATCATTATCAAAATGCCCGCATTCGTGCGGGCATACGTTCAATACACCGTTAATTGCTAAGCGGCGTCATCGCAAAATGGCGATCAAAAAAGTGAAGCACTGTATTGTCCAAATGTATCCGCGTATTTTTTCCGCGAATAGAATGCTTGCTGCCCGGGTATGTCATGATTTCAAAGGGTTTCATTTCATCTTGTAATGCTTTGAATACCTTCGTTGCGTGGGTAAACAAAACATTGTCATCCGCCATGCCGTGATAAATCATCAAAGGCTTTTCGAGAGATTTTAGGTAGGGAAATACCGACGAATTTCGGTACCCGATAGCGTTCGATTTGGGGTGGCCTAAGTAACGTTCTGTGTAATGAGTATCGTATAGAAGCCAGTCGGTGACCGGGGCTCCGCTCACCCCCGCTGAGAAATAATCGCCAGCTTTGTACATGAGCATTTGAGCTAAGTAACCACCGTAGCTATGACCAAATACACCGATGCGAGATGAATCCACAAACGGCAATGTTTGTAAGAACTTAGCACCCGCGATTTGATCCTCAACTTCAACGTCTCCAAGTTGCTTGTAAATGGGAGATTCAAACGCAACTCCCCTACCGTATGAGCCACGATTATCGAGTCGAAATACAACGTAACCTTTGCTCACCAAGTGCTGAATAAAGAATTGGTCGCGCGCAAAGCTATTTTTCACCATTTGCGCATGAGGGCCTCCATAAACCAACACAATTGCGGGCTTAGCTTGGTCAGCCGCAACATTTGGATTGTTGTATAACGCATAGTGCAGCGCTTGGCCATCTTTGGCTTTGAGCTGACCAAATTCAGGCCCAATATAATGCTTTTGAAATGGATAATAAGGATGGCTTTCATTCACGTCATTTTGTTCTAACCAAGCAATACGCTGACCATCTTGGTGATGCACACTCACTTGCGGCAGTACACTCGTCGATGAAAAATCATCCACATAAATACGGCCTTTTTTGGCGAAGTTAATGCTGTGAAAACCGGGCCGTTTACTGATTTTAGAGATGATGTTAGTTTCTAAGTGAACCGCATACAAATGTCGTTCTAACACGCTATCCTTACGGCCAGTGAAGTACACAAGCTTCGATGCTTCATCAACTTTCTCGACCTGATCAATCACCCATTGCCCATGAGTAAGCTGCTGCTTCAGAGTCCCTTTATTACTGTACAAATAAAGGTGTTTAAATCCATCACGCTCCGATGCCCAAACAAAATCAGGTTGGTGTTCTAAAAAAGTTAAATCATGATGCAGGTTAATCCAAGTATTTGAGTCTTCTTGCAATATCAGGCGTTGTGCCTTCGTAATCGTATTAAATGCATATAACTTGAGTGTTTTCTGATCGCGACTTTGCCATTGATAAGAGACCTCAATTGAATTTTCGAACCAGTCAACTCTTGGCAAGTAAATATCGTGATTGTTGCCTAAGTCGACCCAATCAATGTGTTGACTAGAGATGTCCATGACAGCTAGCTTTATGCGTGCATTCGCGGTACCCGTTGATGGGTATCGTTGCGACACCAGCTTGATTTCTTCAGCGTATATTTCGTTTCGAATAATTTCTTCTACTGCGCTTTCATCGACTTGCGTAAAGGCAATTTTAGATTCGTCAGGCGCCCACCAATATCCGGTCATTCGGTCCATTTCTTCTTGGGCGACAAACTCGGCCATGCCGTTTTTAATCAGCCCACCGCCATCTGTCGTTAAGGCCTCTTCACGACCAGATTTTAGATGGTAAATATAGATATTTTGGTTGCGAATGTAGGATACGTAGTTGCCTTTCGGACTAAACCGTATATCAGTTTCAAAAGCATCGGTCTTGGTCAGCTGAGATGCTTCGCCTCGCTCAAGGTTGTAATAGTAAATATCGCCGTTTAACGGGAATAAAAGCGACTTTCCATCATTAGACCAAAAGTACTCCATGATCCCTTTGCCATAAATACGCTGACGTTCGCGGCGCGCTTTTTCTTCGTCAGAAAGGGATTCCTCGCCTTTAATTAGTGTTGCTGAATCGACTAGCAGACGCCTTTGGTTAGCGGCAATATTGTATTCCCACAAATCATAGTGTTCGTAATCTTCGGTCTTTCCTTGTAAATACGTCACTCGTGAACCATCAGGAGACACACTCAATTGACGAGGACTCTTGCCCACGAGCGCGGGGTCGGAGTAGATACGTTCGATGGGCAATACAGGCGTCATAGCAAAGGCATTCCCGACCCAAAATGTAGCGACTAAAAAGAGGAGCTTATTCATTTACGGCACATGGCAATAGAAATATTTCCATCAACTTTAAGTAAAACAGTTGTAATTACAACCTGCAACAGCAATGCAAGTGCAGCCTTCCTGTTCATTTGCCATTACAAATGTGGCTACGAAATAATCGGCCGTGAAAAAAGATGTGGTACAAAAAAGCCAGCTACTGCTGGCTTCTTTTCACGCTGAAATCAAAACTCGTTAATCGCGAAAATTTTCGTACTGTAGCGGTTGCTCTGTTTCTTCGCTCCTGAAAAAAGCGATGACCTGTTGTAAATCATCACGTTTTTTTCCCGTTACCCGAAGCTTGTCGCCTTGAATACTGGCCTGAACTTTGAACTTACTTTCTTTAATTTGTTTCACTAGCTTTTTAGCGTAAGGCTGTTCTAGTCCTTGCTTAAATGTGACCGGCTGTGAGTAAGTTTTTCCAGTATGGTCAATACTGCCAAGTGAAATAGCATTCGGATCGACGTGCCGTTTGGCGAGGTTCTTTCTAAGGATATCTTCCATTTGGCGTAACTGAAAGTCTGATTCGGTCTTCATTGTCACTACGAGATCTTTGTAGTTAAACGACGCTTCAACGTTCCTAAAATCAAATCGAGTTTCTAGTTCTCGAGAGGCGTTAGCAACTGAGTTATTTACTTCTACTTCATCTACTTCTGAAACGATGTCAAACGATGGCATTCATCTACTCCTAATCATTCATTGCAAAAGGCCAATGGATCACCTTGCGTTGGCCATTGTCTAATAGTACCTCAACCTCAAGCTTCCACACCATGTTTGCATGAGTACAAGCCACCACGATCATTTCGCCACTTAGATTATTGGACGACGATTGAATGAGCGTGACTGGAATCCGCCCCATATACATATTGGCCCCGACCAAACGTCCATCGAATTCGGCTAAATTCCAGTCTTCGGGGAACTGAATTTCAAAACTGATAGGCTGTTCAAGTTTTATGCTTTGTTGCAACATAATTACAACATTGGGTTGATCCCGCGCAACACACTCTAACTTATTATTTAGGCAGTATTCGCTCTGCATGTTCGCACTTTCTGGCTGGCACGCCATAATTACAAACAAGGAGCAAATCGAAAAAGTACGAGTTATCGAATTCATGTGGTTCATAAATAACGCTTTTAATAACTTTAGAACATGTGTAAACAAAGTGTGGCTCAGCTATCTTTTTACTGTGTAGTCGAGTAGAATCACGTCGCCTTTAAGCGGCACGTGCTGAATCAATTTTATATTTGATACTGCATTGCGAACCGGCGCGGTATTGTAACCGTAAAAGTTTGGAGAGGTCGCAGCGGTAATCCGTTTTTTATTTTAACAACTAAATCACAGGCAGCGGAAGCAGAGCTATGAGTGAGACACAGTCAGCAAACGTTGACTATGACTACAATGTTGTCCGTCAGTTTTCGGTAATGACCGTAATCTGGGGCATTGTAGGCATGGCAGTCGGCGTATTTATTGCAGCGCAATTATATTGGCCGGCATTAAATTTTGACACCCCTTGGTTGACGTTCAGTCGACTCCGACCACTTCACACCAATGCAGTTATTTTTGCGTTTGGTGGATGTGCCCTTTTTGCAACCTCCTACTATGTGGTTCAACGCACTTGTCAAACACGTTTGTTTGGTGGTTGGTTGATACCTTTCACATTTTGGGGTTGGCAGTTAGTCATTTTGGCAGCCGCCATTACTCTTCCGATGGGTCTAACGTCATCGAAAGAATATGCCGAGCTTGAGTGGCCAATTGATATTTTAATCACCCTTGTTTGGGTTTCTTACGCGATTGTGTTCTTTGGCACGATTGTGAAGCGTAAAACGTCTCACATTTATGTGGCTAACTGGTTCTACGGTGCATTTATCATCACAGTTGCTGTGTTACACATAGTGAACTCTGCTGCTATACCTGTATCGCTTTGGAAGTCCTACTCCATTTATCCCGGGGCGGTTGATGCCATGGTTCAGTGGTGGTACGGACACAATGCTGTAGGTTTCTTCTTAACTGCTGGTTTCTTGGGCATGATGTACTACTTCGTGCCTAAACAAGCGGGTCGCCCTGTTTACTCCTATCGTTTGTCTATCGTTCACTTTTGGGCGTTGGTGTCGATTTATATTTGGGCAGGTCCACACCATTTACATTACACCGCCCTACCAGACTGGACTCAGTCACTCGGTATGGTGATGTCAGTGATCTTGTTCGTACCTTCTTGGGGCGGCATGATTAACGGTATTATGACCTTGTCAGGCGCGTGGCATAAACTTCGCCACGACCCAATTTTGCGTTTCTTGATTGTTTCTCTGTCGTTCTACGGCATGTCGACCTTCGAAGGTCCGATGATGGCAATCAAGACCGTCAATGCACTGTCGCATTACACAGACTGGACAGTTGGACACGTTCACTCAGGCGCATTAGGCTGGGTTGCAATGGTTTCAATCGGTGCTATTTACCACCTCATTCCAGTGTTGTTTGGTCACAAGCGCATGTATAGCGTATCGCTCATCAATACGCATTTCTGGCTGGCAACAATTGGTGTTGTGTTATACATCGTGGCGATGTGGATCGCGGGTGTGATGCAAGGCTTGATGTGGAGTGCGGTAAATGCCGACGGCACATTAACTTACTCCTTTGTTGAAGCGTTAGAAGCAACTAAACCTTATTATTTAGTTCGCTTTATTGGTGGCTTGTTCTTCTTAGGTGGAATGCTGCTGATGGCTTACAACATGTTCAAAACCATCGCTGCGCCTAAAGGTAGCTTGGACGATGTTCCTGAAGAGTCAGAAATGACTGCTCAACCGGCGTAAGGAGTTTAGCGATGAAATTGAGCCATGAATTTCTAGAAAAGAATGTAGGCATTTTGGCAATCTTTATTGTGATTGCTATCTCTTGGGGTGGCCTAGCGCAGATCACCCCACTGCTCTACAGCGATGAGGTAATGGAGCCTGTTGAAGGCTTAGTGCCTTACACTGCGTTGCAAATGGAAGGACGCGACATTTATATCCGTGAAGGTTGTAATAACTGTCACAGTCAAATGATTCGCCCATTCCGTGCAGAAACAGAACGCTACGGCCACTACTCGGTAGCCGGTGAAAGTGTTTGGGAACACCCGTTTTTGTGGGGTTCAAAACGTACTGGCCCTGATCTAGCCCGCGTTGGCGGACGTTATAGTGATGAATGGCACCGTGTACATTTGATCGACCCTCGTGCGGTTGTGCCAGAATCCAACATGCCAGGTTTCCCTTGGCTTGCGGAAAACACGCTCGATGGCGAGTTAACGCAGAAGAAACTTGCATTGTTCCGTGATCGTTTCGGTGTGCCATACACTGACGAAGACATTGCTACTGCTGAAGAAGCTGTTGCTGGCAAGACTGAAATGGAAGCTCTGATTGCTTATTTACAGTCTCTAGGCACAGCCCTTAAGTAAGGAAAAGCTATGAGTTACGGTGATTTTCAAGGCGTAATTACACTGGTGTTAATGGCAATTTTCATTGGCATCGTTTTGTGGGCCTACAGCAACAGACGCAAAAAAGCGTTTGATGAGGCCGCGAATTTAGTATTCGCCGACGAACAGGATAAACAACACAAACACAAGCGGGAGCCAGCCCAGCATGAATAGTTTCTGGAGCGTCGCAGTTACGCTGATTACAATTGGAAGTATCGCAGCATTCACATTTCTGCTGTATTGGTGCTCAAAAGATAAAATGGGCAAAGAAGAAGGCGAATCAATGGGTCATTCATTTGACGGCATTGAAGAGCTAAACAATGGTCTACCAAAATGGTGGACATACATGTTCTACATGACCATTGTCTTCGCCTTGGGCTATTTGGTTCTGTATCCAGGATTAGGTAATTATGAAGGCGTTTTAGGCTGGAAATCAGCCAATAAAAACGTTCAATCGATTGCTGAATCTAAAGCAGCTGCTGCCGCAGAAGTGGGTATCGTTCAATACGATGTTGAAGTTCGCGCAGCAGATGCTAAATATGCGCCTATATTTGAAGCTTTTGCAGATATCCCCGTTGAGGAACTTGCTTACAACGAAGACGCTGTAAAAATTGGTCGTCGTTTATTTTTGCAAAACTGTTCTCAATGTCATGGTTCTGATGCCGGTGGTACAACAGGCTTCCCTAACTTGACTGATGACAAATGGCTTTGGGGTGGAACGCCTGAAGACATTAAGCACACGTTGCTTGAAGGTCGTGTTGCTGCCATGCCTGCTTGGGAAGAAACATTGGGAGACGACGGTGTTAAAGCTGTTATCGAATATGTATTATCTCTTTCAGGCCGTCGTGGTTTGGACGTGAAGCTAGTTGAGCAAGGCAAGCAAAAGTTTGTGTTGTGTGCCGCTTGCCATGGTCCTGACGGTACTGGCAACAAAGTGTTCGGTGCTCCAGATTTGACTGACCAGACCTGGTTGTATGGTGGTTCGCGTCGAGCGATTGAAGACACCATCCGCAATGGTCGCGCTGGCGTCATGCCTGCATGGAAAGAGCGTTTAGGTGAAGATAAAGTACACGTTTTAACGTCGTACATTTATCGTTTGTCTCACCCGAATCAGTAAGTCTACTTATAGATTGAAAAAACGCTCCTATTAAGGGGCGTTTTTTTTTGGAAAGCAGTACAATAGCCGCGTTATTTTAATTGGAGCATATTGTGACTCGTCGTTGGTATAAGCAGTTTTGGCCTTGGTTTCTTATCTTCTTACCTATGTGCGCAGTGGTAGCGAGTTTTACAACGTTATATATTGCCATTGGCGCGCAGCAAGACATGGTGGTGGATGATTACTATAAGAAAGGTAAGGCGATTAACTTCCAAAAAGACAAACAGAATGCCGCAATGGCGCTTAAGTTGTCGGTGGATTTAGCACTGCAACCTGATGCCGTTGCAATCGATTTTGTCACGGGTGCGTCTAGCTTAGACGGCAGTGCACTCGAGGTGAACTTCTATCACACGACACTGGCCTCCAAAGATTTTACAGTGTTGGCTGTAAAGGATGCTCGGGGACAATACAAAGCTCCACTGACACAAGAAATTACAGGTAAATGGCGTGTCACTATTGAACCGTATGACGCTCAATGGCGTTTGAGAAAGACGCTTAAACTTCCTTTAGAACAAACGATTCATATCGATCCACTTAGCCACTAATGTCCCAAAGTAAGCATTGCTATCATTGCCACGAGCCTATACCCGATGGCTTCACTTTAAACGTAGAGGTTCTTAACGCACCTCGCTCAATGTGCTGTTTAGGATGTGCAGCAGTGGCAGAATCGATTGTTGATTCAGGGCTATCAGACTATTACCGCCACCGCACCGACGTTGCGCTAAAAATTGAAGGCGAGCTTATTCCAGATGCGCTCAAAACTCAGTTTTCCCAGCTGGATATTGATGATGTTCAGCGTGAATTTTGTACATCTGAAGGTGCCGAGCGCGAAGCCTTATTGTCGATAGACGGCGTTAAATGTGGCGCTTGCGCTTGGTTGATTGAAACTACCTTGTATAAACAAGTAGGCGTAGTCAAAGCAACCGTCAATGCTTCTACGCACCGCCTATTATTGCGTTGGCACAACGACACAACCCAGCTTAGCACCTTACTTTCTGCCCTTGCTCGGCTCGGCTATCAAGCGCTACCGTACGATAGCGAACATGAAGATCAACGGTACAAGCATCAAAAACAAAACTATCTCATTCGCTTGGGCGTCGCGGCACTTGCCAGTATGCAAGTGATGATGTTTGCAGTAGCCTTGTACTTTGGTGTGGTGGATATGGAACCGCAGCACGTTGCATATATGCGCTGGGTGTCATTATTGATGGCAACACCAGTCATCATTTATTCGGCATTACCATTTTATCAAAACGCGCTGATAGCGCTGCGCTCCGGTCAGCTAAATATGGATGTCCCAGTGTCGTTAGCGCTGGTTGTGGCTTACGTTGCAAGTGCCTGGGCTACGCTGTATGAAACTGGCGAAGTATACTTCGAATCAATTTCGATGTTCGTGTTTTTTCTGCTGCTGGGTCGCTACTTTGAGTTAATGGCACGCTACAAGGCCAATGCTAAAAGTGCCAATGCTGTTAAATTATTACCCGCTGTGGTGCACCGCCGCGTTGATGGCAGACTAGAAACTGTGCCGGTAAAGTCCATTACTGTGGGCGATACTCTGTTGCTCAAACCCGGCGAAACAATGGCTGTTGATGCAATTGTTCTCAGCGGAGATAGTCATGTTGATTTGTCGGTGTTGACCGGTGAACACTTACCCATACGCATGGCCACCGGCGAAACTATTTACGCTGGCGCCATTAACCTTGACCAACCGCTTGAGATTCAAGTCACTGAGATCAAAGAAACCTTGGTTGCATCAATAGTCAGGCTACAAGAGCAAGCCTTGGCAGAGCGCTCTGCATCAGTTTCGTTCGCTGATTCCATTGCACGATACTTTGTATTGGCATTGCTCATCATCGCCGTTAGTACGGCTTTGTTCTGGTGGTTTCAATCGCCGGACGATGCGTTGTGGATCACGCTGGCAGTGTTGGTTGCAACGTGCCCTTGCGCGTTGTCTCTCGCAACACCGACGGCGATGACAGTCGGACTGAGCCGGTTAAGTGAAATAGGTGTGATTGCTCGGCGCGCCGATTTACTCAACGAATTAGCCAAAGTCGACACCGTCGTGTTTGATAAAACAGGGACACTTACACACGGAAAAACCACCGTATCTGATGTGACTTACTATTCCCAGATCGAACACGCAAAGGTCATTGCAATCGCCAAAGCGCTTGAACAGGCCTCGACCCACCCACTCGCCCATGCCATCAATCAGTTAGATTCTGAACAAAATTGGCAGAGTTGCGCAACGGATATTCAACATGTTGAAGGCCTAGGCATTTACGGCACCATTGATGGCTCAAAATTTGTCATTGGTGGAGCCGCTTGGGTTGAAACCATGTGCCATGTTAGCTGTGACACCCAACACCGAGTTGTATTGGCCCAACAAGGCCAGGTCATTGCAGGCTTTGACTTTAAGGACAGTCTCAGAGGCGACGCACCACAAGCTATTGAACAAGTAAAAATGCTGTCATTGACACCCGTGTTACTCAGTGGTGATCAGCAGCGCCATGTTGACGCGCTTGCACACACATTGAGTATTGAAACGGCTTTAGGTGATCGGACGCCACAAACTAAACTGGATTGGGTTCGAGAATCTCAGCGTCTACATAAAAAGGTGTTGATGATTGGCGATGGCATTAATGACGGACCCGTGCTTTCGCAGGCCAATGCGTCGTTGGCTATTGCAGACGGCACTGACATCGCTAAACGCAGTGCTGATGGCGTTTTGGTTAACCCAAAATTGGTGAGTATTAGCAAAGCAATTCAAATTTCTAAGAGTACGCAGTCGATTATCAAACAAAATCTAGCGTGGGCGTTGGGATACAATGTATTGGTTCTACCACTTGCAGTGAGTGGATTATTGCCTCCCTACATTGCGGTGATTGGCATGTCGAGTTCTAGTTTAATTGTTGTTGTAAATGCCCTACGTGTTGGTCGAAAAACGGTGGCAACTCAATCATGAGTATTATTTATATATTGATCCCAATTGCGATTATCTTTGTGTTTATCGCCATAGGCATCTTCATTTGGGCAGTCAAAACTCAGCAGTTTGATGATTTAGAACGTCATGGCACAAGTGTTTTGTTTGACAGTGAAAATCAGACTAAGCGCAAAGAAACGAATCGCATCGATGAATGATCTGCCATTGCCTTTGCTCATGTTTGTGATTGGATTGTTGGGTTCTGGTCATTGCTTGGCGATGTGCGGTGGACTTGCTTCTGCGTTTGGTATGAACACCCAAGGCAGTAAAGCTAAACGGTCATGGTTAATTTTAGTCGCGCAATTGGGACGAATTGTTGGATACGGGTGCATTGGATTGTTGTTTGGTGGCTCGCTGGCGTTTGCGCAATCATTTTTAGACACTAAATCAAGCCTTATTGTATTACGTTTCTTTGCGAGTTTTATGCTGTTGGCAATGGGGCTGTATGTCGGCGGTTGGTGGTTTGGGCTAAAGAAAGTTGAACGTTTAGCAGTGCCGCTGTGGCGACGACTCAAACCGATTCAACAGCGCTTCATCCCATTTCAAAATGCTTACCAAGCCCTTATTGTTGGATTTATATGGGGCTGGCTACCATGTGGCTTAGTGTACAGTGCGCTTATTACCTCAGCTACAGCAGCTGATCCTTGGCTCAGTGCCATGAGCATGATGGCATTTGGTGCAGGTACAATCCCCGCTGTGTGGGGAATTGGCATCGCAGGGGCTTCCATACATTCACTGTTAAGGCATGCTGTTTTCCGGATGTTATCAGGCTGTTTACTCGTCATTTACGCCCTATACCAAATACTTACAATGTCATTGAGCATTTTCTAATGCACCTTTTTTTGTGTTATTATTGATCTGGGTCGAATATAACCAAACAATACGGATAACATGTATGACTGCAACTAATAAACGTCCTTTTGCTGGCGGCTGTGGCGCGATTCATTGTCAAAATTGCAGCATTAGTAATTTATGCATTCCTTTCTCGTTAAACAATAATGAGTTAGATCAACTTGATGACATCATCGAGCGTAAAAAGCCTATCCATAAAGGTGACGAGCTTTTTAAAGCGGGTGATGAGCTACGCAGCTTATTTGCTATCCGTTCAGGCTCTATCAAGTCTTATACAATTACCGAGCAAGGCGAAGAACAAATCACTGGTTTCCATTTGGCGGGTGACTTGGTCGGCTTCGATGCTATTTCCTCAGAAAGCCACTTGAGCTTTGCTGAAGCACTAGAAACGTCAATGGTGTGCGAGATTCCTTACGAAACTCTCGACGATTTGTGCGGAAAAATGCCAAAACTTCGTCAGCAAGTAATGCGTTTGATGAGCGATGAGATTGGCTCTGATCAAAACATGTTGTTGTTACTCAGCAAAAAGAGTGCTGAAGAGCGTTTAGCATCCTTCATCTTCGAGCTTTCAAACCGATTTGGCGAACGTGGTTTCTCACCTCGCGAATTCCGATTGACGATGACTCGTGGGGATATTGGTAACTACCTTGGCCTCACAGTTGAAACCATCAGCCGTTTGTTAGGGCGCTTCCAGAAGAGCGGCATGATTGCTGTTCAAGGTAAATATATTACTGTATTAGACCTCGACTCACTTGGCGTAGCCGCAGGTCAAACACTTGATGACAAAGCACAAGTTGGCTAAGTAAGTCACAGTTAGATACAAAAGGCGCGCATAGTTCGCGCCTTTTTTGATCCGCCTCAACCGTCTCCTGCCACTCTTATTTAATTTCTTGCTATGGTTAATGCAGACACCTAGCAATACTTAGGAGCTCGGCCATGAATAAATACAAACGTTTGCTTGTCGTCATCGATCCCACCACTGATCATCAGCCAGCTTTAACTCGCGCGGTTCACTTAGCATCTAAGACCGGCGCTGAAATTCATGCATTGATGTGTATTTATGATTTCTCTTATGAAATGACGACTATGCTTTCGGTTCAAGAGCGTGAAGTGATGCGCGAAGCCGTCATTTCTTCACGTAGTGAATGGCTTGAAAATGTACTTGAAGCGCACAAAGTACCCGTCACCGCGACCACCCATGTTGAATGGCACAATCGACCATTTGAGGCGGTTATCCGCTATGGTCTTGAACATTCGATGAATTTAATCATTAAAGCCACACGCTCGCACGATTCGCTCAAGTCGGTTATTTTTACACCGACTGATTGGCACTTGCTTCGCAAAGCCCCGATGCCGGTTTTACTCGTCAAGGAGCATGAATGGCCAGAGCATGGTAACGTCATTGCTGCTATTGATGCAGGAAATGACGACGACTCCCACAAAGGCCTAAACCAAGAGATTATTTCCAAAGCACAAAGTGTGGCCGCGTTGGTTCAAGCGGAAGTCCACCTGGTAAATAGCTTTCCGGGAACACCGCTTAATATTGCAGTGGAAATTCCTGATTTCGATCCTGATTCCTATACCGAAGCCGTAGAGAAGTATCACACCACGCAAGTCGACCTGCTGGGCGAAGAATTTGGTATCGCTAAAACCAATCGTCATGTTAAAGAAGGACTTCCGGAAGATGTGATCCCATCAATTGCGCGCAATGTAGACGCAGAGTTGGTCGTTATGGGCACCATTGGGCGTACCGGTATTTCTGCTGCGTTAATCGGTAATACTGCGGAGCATGTGATCGATCAACTCAATTGCGATGTGCTGGCCATCAAACCGACAGAGTTTGATTGCCCTATTGCAATTGATTGATACGCCAACCGGCGTTTACTTCACGCATTTCGGGCGTATAATACGCTCGATTTTTACGTTAGGTAAACGCCATGACTCGCAAAGCTACATACAACGCTAACAAACTCGAAAAACGTATCCGCCGCAATGTCGGAAAAGCGATTGACGACTTCAATATGATTGAAGATGGCGATAAAGTTATGGTGTGTTTGAGTGGTGGCAAAGACAGCTACGCAATGCTCGATATTTTACTCAAACTCAAAAGCGTAGCTCCCATCTCTTTTGATATTGTCGCGGTTAATCTCGACCAAAAACAACCCGGTTTTCCTGAGCATATTTTGCCCGATTACTTGTCCTCTTTAGGCGTCGACTTCCAAATCATTGAAGAAGACACTTACTCAATCGTGAAAGATAAAATCCCTGAAGGCAAAACGACTTGTTCGCTGTGTTCAAGATTACGCAGAGGGATTCTCTACAACACCGCAAGTGCACTAGACGCAACCAAAATAGCGTTGGGCCACCACCGTGACGACATGATCGAGACTCTGTTTCTAAATATGTTTTACGGTGGTCGTTTGAAATCTATGCCAGCTAAGTTAGTGACTGACGATGGTCGCCACACGGTCATCCGCCCGTTAGCTTATTGCAAAGAAGCAGACTTGATTAAGTATTCAGATTTGCAAAATTTCCCAATCATTCCGTGCAACTTATGCGGCTCTCAAGAGAATCTTCAACGTCAAGCGATTAAAGGGATGCTCAATGAATGGGATCAGCGTTTTCCTGGACGCTCAGAGTCAATATTCCGTTCGATGCAAAATGTGGTTCCCAGTCATCTAGTTGACCGGGAGTTATTTGATTTTGTAAACCTAAAGCCAACGGGCGTTGCAGATGAAAATGGCGACAAGGCGTTTGATCCGCCTACATTAGAACAAATTCCATCCGTACCGGATGAAGCGCTTCAGCTTGACATTATTGAAGTAAAATAGCTTTTGCGCTGCGCTGACGGTAGCCCGCTCTAGTTTTCTTGGGCCATCTGTAAGGTGGCAAATGAAGGTGTGCGATCAAAGGTTATGCCTTCGTGGAGCTGGACCTTACTAATTGCTTGTTGTTCGCCGTTTTTAAAATGGAATACCATGGCACTCCAGTCGGGCATCATGTACTTCATCATTCCTGCGTATTCGCGCATTAATTCATACATTTGCGTACTGATAAGCGCCAACTCGTCAGCAGAAATTTGGTTGGATGCAATGCGGCCCGCCACAGCAACTGCTAACGTGCAATGATCATCGCCACCAAAGTGTAGGCGCGCCCTTTGGTCTTTTAAGCGTTTATCGTAAGGAACAAAGAACTCACCACTAATGCGGTCAAAGACTAATGGATAAGACGCATTTGGTGTAATGATCTCTGCAGAATCAGATACGCAGTCACTGACACTACCATTTGCGTTTTTTAAAAAAAATGCGGGGCGAACGTAGCTGTATTCAATAGAATCTGCCGGTTTCAAATACTGGTAAAAGCCGTGATATTCCAACGTTAGCGCATGAGCATTGCTGCCAGGCAATGCCGCCAACAACAACCCGCCATATAAAGCATATTTGAACTTAGACTTGACGAATAACTTGTTCGAAAATCTGCTGATTTTGTCGAACAACACGTGCAACGAGTTTTTGATATTCAGAATGTTCAGCATAACCTTCCAATGCAGCAATCAATTGAGTGACGTCATTATGATTATCTTGATGGAGTTGTCTACGAACATTTCTAAATTCGACGTAATTTAAGTGTGTGTTAAGCGCATTTGCATAAGCTGTCACCGAATCTAAAGGTGAATCAAAACTTCGTACATAAAAATTGCCATTCGCCTGATTCGCTTTGACACCGCAGCCAATTTTAAAACATCGAATGCCAAAGAAATTGAATTCATCTTTTGCAAACCGCGATGTGCCCCAGCCCGACTCTAAAGCCGCTTGAGCTAATACCATTTCAGCAGGTATGGGGTGAACTCGAAGTTCTAGTTCTGCAATAATATCTCGCGGTTTTGCATGGTCAATTTGATATTCTTTAGCAAGAGTATTTAATTGCGTTATCGATTGCTCAGGGAGTGTTTGGCCAGACTTGAGCTTTTGACTCATCTCTTCGACCCATACTCGTTGTGCCACTATTGCTTTGTTCACGCGTTCAATAGACGGCATCAAATACTGTGCAAACAGCAACTTTTTGTGGCCGACATTATCCATTGACTCAAAATTTGGCATAGGGTATTGCCAACTATTCATGGTGATGGGTTCTACAATTGCTGACTCCAGAACATGAGGATTCACCTTAGCGTTTGTAGCTTTTTTAAGTTTACCATCTGAGTGGGAGCAACCTACAAGAATGCTCGTTGCGAACATGACTAATACTGGGAAAAAAGAGTTCAATGAATCCACCTCTATCGCTTCACTAAGGCGGGAGTATACGACTCTTAACATTGAACTCAAGCGCTATTGGTTACATTTCATACACTATTGACCAAGCTAACCTAAAAGCAATCAGCAGTAGCAACAGACCCATAACTACATTCACAACCTTATAACTTTGTTGGAGCTGTTTTTGTATTCGAGGGTGCCCTATCACTGAGGCCAAAAATGCGAACCAAGCAAAGGTAGCAAATACCAAATATACCCCGTAACCGAGCCTGTCCAACAAAGGGGTTTGTTCTGAAACAACTGCGGTAAATAGAGCGATAAAAAACAGAGTGGCCTTTGGGTTCAGGCCATTGGTGATAAATCCGTTTAGGAAAGGTTTTCGTTTCGATATTTGACCTTGCGGTGAATCAAAGTCGGCATCATATGCTGACGCCCAACTTTTTAATCCCATTACTCCTAAATAGCCCAGATAAATAGCCGCTATCGTCATCATCACCTGTTGTAAAAGCACTGACTGCTGAACGATATAACCAATACCAAGTGCCGAATATAGTACGTGAATAATGATGCCACACCCCACACCAGCAGCGGTTAGGATACCAGCAGAGCGGCCAAACTTAACTGAATTGTTTATTACGATTGCGGTGTCTGGACCTGGACTGACAACCGCTAAAAAGTGGATCCCTGCGATTGCGATAAATTCGGATAGAATCATGGTGACTCAACTTAGTTTCATTTGCTTTGCATGAGCGATTATTCAGAGCTTATGTGCAATGAGTTCGCCCACGAATTTAGGGACAATCTTCGAGGCAGAACCGTATACGTGCTGGTCGAACTGTGTATTAGTTTGAGAAGGCTCCAGATTCAATTCTAATGTTTGTGCACCATAAGAACTGGCAATCTGCACAAATCCTGCAGCTGGGTAAACATGCCCAGATGTTCCAATTGAAATAAACATGTCGCATTGACTCAGAGCTAGAGAGATTTCTTCCATATATTTGGGGATTTCACCAAACCAAACAATATCGGGGCGAACTGTGCCTTTTGCGCTACAGTGTTGGCAAACCGTATGAACGCTAATATCATCCAGTTCTTGCCAGCTGGCCCCACAACGGGTACAGCATACCTGTTGTAATTGGCCATGCATATGTAGCAATTGTTTTGAGCCAGCCCGCTCGTGTAAATTATCTACGTTTTGGGTCACTAGCAGAAATTCAGATGCGTAGTTTTCTAATGCTACTAGCGCGTCATGGGCTGCATTTGGCGAAACCGAATCTGAATTTAATTGCGCCCTGCGCTCATTATAAAAATTTTGTACAAGTCGAGGATTGGCAGCATAACCTTCAGGGGTTGCGACATCTTCAACTGAATGCCCCTCCCAGAGACCATCGGCTGCCCTGAAGGTTCTAATACCGGACTCAGCGGAAATCCCCGCCCCTGTTAACACAACTATTTTCATTTCATGCGCTCCACTTAATCGGCTATACAAAATTATTACTCACAATCATGCATAATTCCCGTTATTGTTACGTACAACAATGATCAAGAAACAAATGCCATAGGAAATGGAATGACCCAAACTGTCCCCTCTAATCAATCAAGAATTTTAATCGCAGGCTATGGTGCGATTGGTAAGAACATGGTGAAGCAAGCCAAACAGTGCTTGTGGATAAGCCTTAATCGCTCAGGAACCTCAGACGTTTTGCATCATATTAGTGCAGACTTGAATGAATTAGCTCAAGATATTGATTTAAATGGAATTGATTACATTGTATATACAGCAACTCCCGATCAAAGAACTGAAGAATCGTACAAAAAAACCTATGTAGAAGGCCTTCAACATTTAATTCGAGCTGTTGATAAGTCGTCACTTAAACGCTTCATTTTGGTGTCGAGCACGAGTGTTTACGGTCAAAGTGAAGGTGAAGATGTCACAGAGAAAAGCTTGACCATTCCGACAGGCTTTAGCGGGAAGGCAATATTAGAAGGTGAACAGATATTACTGAATAGCCTACTCCCCTGCTCTATCATTCGCTTTGGCGGTATCTATGGCAATGGCCGTAACATGTTAATTCGACAGGTACGCAAAGGTGTGGAAGTTCCAAATAACCCTGCGGCGAAGACAAACCGAATACATGAAGATGACTGCGCTGGAGTATTACTCCATATCATTGCCCAAGATGAACGAAATGCCGATTTAGCGAAGCTATACATTGCTGTTGATGACAACGGAGCCGACAAAGCTCAAGTATACGGTTTTATCGAACATGAACTTGGTCTTGAAAATAAAGTAAACTTTATCGATCAGTCGCCCTCTAACTTAGGCAAACGTTGTATCAACGCAGCACTGAAATCAACAGGTTACGTTTTTAAGTATCCTGACTTTCGTTCAGGCTACAGTGAAGCGATCAAAAGGACATTCGAATGTTAAACAAGCTATCTGGATTCTTCGAATCCCTCACAGAGTCGAACACTGCTGCCAATGACACAGCAATTGACCAACCTTTAGCCATTGCAGCGCTACTCGTGGAAGTTGCAACGAGCGATGGCAATACTGATCCTCGGGAAATCAACATCATCACCAGCTTAATGCAAAAACTCTTTGATGTAGGCGCTGATGAAGTCAACCAATTGGTTAAACGTGCTCAAACATCGTCAGAAAATGCGACGTGCATGCATCAATTTACGTCTGTGATCAAACAGGCACCGCTTGAGCTTAGGCATCAAGTCGTTTTAGCGTTATGGAAGGTGTCTTACGCAGATGGTCAGCTCGATCCCTATGAGGAAGCGACCATCCGAAAAGTATCAGACCTGCTGTACGTCAGCCACAGTGACTTCGTGAAGAATAAGCTCGATGCCCAAGCAATTATGGGCATCGCTTAACGGTAGGAGCAGAGTTACTCTTTACCGAACACTTGATTTTCTTGTTCTCGGACCATAATGAATGTGGTGCGCTTAGATAGCTCTTTAAGTGACAGAGCGCCCACATACGTGCAGGTTGAGCGGATACCGCCCAAGATATCTAACACCGTTGCTGATATTGGACCTCGGTAAGGTACCTTCACTGTTTTGCCTTCAGAAGCGCGGTATTCAGCAACCCCTCCAGCATGTTTCGACATCGCCGTTGCTGAACTCATGCCGTAAAAGGTTTTGTATTGCTTTCCTTCAACCTCAACCAAATCGCCTGCCGACTCATCATGTCCGGCAAGCATGCCGCCGAGCATGACGAAATCAGCACCGCCACCAAACGCTTTGGCAACGTCTCCCGGAATAGCACAGCCGCCATCTGAAATGATGAGCCCGCCCAACCCATGTGCTGCATCGGCACATTCGATTGTGGCCGATAGTTGAGGATAACCGACCCCTGTTTTTACACGGGTAGTACATACAGAGCCCGGTCCAATTCCAACTTTAACCACGTCTGCACCGGCTAAAATCAGCTCTTCTACCATCTCACCAGTCACTACATTCCCAGCGATGAGTGTCACGTCCGGGTATTGTTGGCGTACTTTTCGTACGAACTCAACAAACGCTTCGGCGTAGCCGTTGGCAACATCGATGCAGATAAATTGAAGCTTTGGGTGAGCTGTCATCAATTGGTTAAGCTTTGCCATGTCATTTGAGGAAGTCCCCGAACTGACCATGATGTGATCAAAAATTGAATCGTCTGCTTCATCCACAAAGGACTGCCATTGTTCTAGTGTGTAGTGTTTGTGAACAGCGCATAGCATCTTGTGTTCTGCAAGTGCTTTGGCCACTTCAAAAGTGCCCACGGTGTCCATATTTGCGGCGATGACAGGTACACCCTTCCATGTGCGTTTGCTATTCACGAATGTGTAAGTTCGTACTAAATCTACTTGTGAACGTGAACTGAGTGTGGATCGCTTGGGTCGAATCAAAACATCTTTGAATCCCAATTTGATATCAGATTCAATGCGCATGGAAATACCTCGAAGATTTGCAGATAACAATTAGAGTGTATGCGAATATAGTGAAACTGCCTCATCGCGTATTGACGGAGAACAGTATCAGCTCAGAAAGTTCTTTTTGTGTGGCGCTTTGGTACTATGGATTCATCACCTTTAGGAGACACTCGTACACATGGATTCTTGCTACACTTCATCGCTCATGCCTTTATCTGAAGGACTTGCACGCCTTACGGATGCCATTACAGCCGTCACAGAGATTGAGACCGTTCCTCTTCAAGCTGCAGATGGGCGCATCATTTCGGCTCCTATTATTTGCCCGGTGAATGTTCCGCCAGCCGATAACTCAGCAATGGACGGCTACGCACTGAGGGCTGTAGACGCTCCCGAAGCAGCTACTCAGTTACAGCTCATAGGCCGTTCTATGGCAGGCGTTCCTTATCATGGCACGGTAAACCAAGGCGAATGTGTTCGTATTATGACCGGCGCAGTCATCCCCCAAGGTGCAACCGCTGTGGTCATGCAAGAACAAGTGGTTACTAATGACGAATCGATCACCTTTAAACGGCCAGTGCAAATAGCACAAAATATTAGACGAGCTGGAGAAGATCTGAAGCAAGGCCAATTGCTGTTTGAGCAAGGTCACCGCCTTCGCCCTGCTGACTTGGGGTTACTCGCATCAATTGGTATTGGTGAGGTTGCGCTTTACAGAAAACCTCGCGTTGCACTGATCAGCAATGGCGATGAGCTGATTGAGCCAGGTCGATCACTTAAAGCAGGACAAATATACGAAAGTAATCGATACGCGCTGGCTGCACTCGTCCGCCGTTTACCCATTATTGTTGAAGAATTTGGCATTATTCCTGATCAGCCCGAAGCGCTGCGCGAAGCAATGACAAAAGCAGGTCGCTTTGATGCTGTGATCAGCAGTGGTGGTGTGAGTGTCGGAGATGCCGATTACATTAAGATCATTTTAGATGAACTCGGCGAAATAGATTTTTGGAAATTGGCCATTAAACCAGGGAAACCATTTGCATTTGGCTCGCTGGGTAACGCACATTATTTTGGATTACCTGGGAACCCTGTTTCGGCTATGGTGACTTGTCATCAGCTTGCTATACCTGCGCTACGCCGACTCACGGGCGAACACTACGTAGCGCCAACTCCATTGGTGGCAACCACCACTGGTTTGCTTAGAAAGCGACCGGGCAGACTTGATTTTCAACGTGGTAGATATCAAAACGGGCCCGATGGAAAATTACTGGTAAGCGCTACAGGTGCTCAAGGATCAGGTGTCATGTCGTCGTTTTGTGAAGCTAATTGCTACATTGTGTTGGAACAAGAGCGAGGCAGTGTAGAACAAGGAGAGCAAGTTGAAATCCTACCCTTCGATGCATTAATGGTATAACGGTTTAATCAGACCACGCATGAGCTGCACGTTCGTCACTCGCCCTTGCATCCAACCAACGTTCTCCGTGCGCTGTTTGCTCTTTCTTCCAAAACGGCGCACTGGTTTTCAAAATATCCATAATGAAGCGAGCGGCCTCAAACGAAGCATCTCGGTGAGCTGAGCTCACACCGACAAATACGATCGGCTCACCGGGTTCTAACCGTCCCACCCGATGGTAAATATAAATGCGACCTAACGTCCAACGCTCATTCGCTTGATCTGCAATGTCGGATAACGTGCGTTGTGTCATTGCTGGATAATGCTCAAGCGTTAACGCAGTGACAGTGTCATCCAAATTATGATTTCGAACCTGCCCTATGAAAGTGACGATCGCGCCGGATGCGGTGTCACCCGACAACCATTGCTGCGCTTCTAAAACGTCAATCCAACACTCTGCCACATCAATTTTGACATTCATGATTAACCGCCTGTGACCGGCGGAAACATCGCCACTTCATCGCCGTCTTGAATCATGTCGTCATCGCCAGCAACTTGCTGGTTAATTGCTATCAGCAAGGTGACGTCTTCAACAGCTTTTTGAATCGCCGAATTTTGCTGGCCGGCTTGTAATTTCAGATCACCAGCGGTGATTGGTAAAACAACGTCTATCTCTACAGCAGACTCACCGACTGATTCTCGCAAGCTTGCAAACAACAAAACTTTCATCAAACGCTCCAGCTTCCAGTTTTCCCGCCTTCTTTTCGCAGCACACGAATCCCTTCGATTCGCATTGCTGGGTCAGCCGCTTTACACATATCGAACAGTGTCAATGCAGCAACCGAGCAAGCCGTTAGTGCTTCCATTTCGACACCAGTTTTACCCGAAAGTTTGCACATGGCCTCAATGCGGATGCGACCGTTGGCGGGATCAGGGGCAAGATCAATCGCAACTTTCGTGAGCGCCAAAGGATGGCAGAGCGGAATAAGGTTTGAGGTTTGTTTAGCGGCTTGAATACCGGCAATCCGAGCTGTAGCCAACACATCGCCTTTTTTATTGTGCTGGTCAGTGACTGCATTTAGCGCATCGCCTGACATGTAGATATAGCCTTCGGCAACGGCGGTTCTTTGTGTTTCTTGCTTTGTGGTGACGTCCACCATATTGGCTTGGCCCTGCGCATTTAGATGACTTAACTGAACCATTTATACATCTACCACTTTAATATGAGGTGCGAAATTGCATGGTTTATGGCGACTATCCAATTGTTCATGCAAAATCTTTGTCCATGCTGTTTTACAGGCGTTGGTGGAACCTGGCATACAAAAAATGGCAGTCTGATTGGCAAAGCCGGCAACGGCACGAGACTGGACTGTGCTAGTACCAATCTCACCATAAGAGATATGGCGAAACAATTCACCGAAGCCTTCAATATCTGTATCAAAAAGGGGTTGTAGTGCTTGCGGTGTATTGTCTCGAACCGTAAAGCCAGTGCCGCCTGTGGATAAGACTATTTGAACCCTAGGATCTGCAATCCACTTTGAGACGATTGCGCGCAATTGATACACGTCATCTTTACAAATATGCTTTTCGATTATTGTGTGGCCTGCGTCCTGGGCGCTCTGAACAAGATATTGCCCAGATGTATCCGTTTCTTCGCTACGCGTATCAGATACGGTTAAAACAGCGATATTGAGTGGTTTTAGCTCTGAACTGGCATGATTGCCCATGAAAAAATCCTTTGTCACAAATTTCAATTAACGATAAGCCGATAGACATTGCTGCCACTCATCGGGTGTATTGGCGTTATTAAGCTGCATTCTATCGGGTACGTCGATACTAAGCGATTTTTGATTCGCTAACCAATGCTTCATTGACCAATGCCGATGTTGAACGGAATTCAAGCAATGTGTGGCTATTTCAATATGTTGAGCAGAGGATGGAATATATATTGGAAGCCAACATTGGTTAGCATAACAGGGAAGCTGAGCGCTTCTGCCTTGCGCAATGAGCTGTTTGAGTAAGTTGGGGCTTAGCAGCGGCATGTCCACTGGCGTTACCAACCAATCTACACTTGCATTCATAGATAAGGCAGCATGAATGCCCGCCAAAGGGCCTTGTTCACTATAGATGTCTTCTATGTCTTCGCCACTGAGCCAAACGCGTTTTACGCCTGATTGCTGAAGGAGTGAGCACATGTGCTGCTTGAGCGAAATGCCTTGAATTTGCAACTCGCTTTTGGGCGAGCCCATTCTAACAGAACCTCCTCCGTTAAGTACTAACCCATGTACTTCCCGTTCTGACATCATTCTTCCTCTGGCGATTTTGACAGGCATCATAGGCTAGCCGTGATTCGGTGGCTAGGGCGTGTGAGCGTTCAAGTATGAGTTTTGTCGCAATACATACTACTTTATCCGCTAACCATTGAGGAGCCCCCAATTTCATGACCTCTGCTTTGCCTCATTGACCAACGAACGCTGTTAAAATCAAAACAGCAAAGACTAACGCGCTCTAGTAGTCCACCCCAACACCTACCACCATTCGATAGTCGTCAGAATCTGGTAGCTCGCCATCTTGATCGGGTTGCGGCTTGTCGATACGGTCCCAAACGAATGATAAATCTAAATCTAAGTATTTCGTTAATTCAGCGGATAACGTAGACACGAAGTGATGCGTATAGCGCCCTGATGCCTCATTGACAAAAGTAACGCTATAGCTGGTTTCCCAATCAAGGTCATCCGTTAGCTCGCGATCGTAATGGGTTGAAAACGTAAATGCAGGTGTATCTTCGCTATCCTGCTTACCTTCTTCGACGGAATTAAATTGCGTGGTTTGATAGCCGAGCGTGGCCGCAACGTCCCATTCAGTGACATCGTCATCAATAATCGTATAACCCGCACCAACACCATAAGTGGCTCGATAATCAATGTTTTGGAATTTGTCCTTGAAGATCTCGAGCTGAACAGGTCGAAAGAAGAAAGCGCGGGTTAAATATCGGTCATAGGTACCCGTCAAGCGATGGTTGTTGGCGCTTTGCTCGTCCTCTTTGGTGGATACATATCCGATGTAATCAAAAATACCGCGTGTATTGGCACTTCTTCTTTTGATATTTGCCGTAGCATTGTACTCGGCCTCGTCACTGTTACCTTGTTTGACTGTGTAACCAAACGATGCTTTGTAGCTCCATTGCGACAGTTTTTTACTGCCTCGAGGCGCCACCGACACGACCCTTCCGGATTGCACTGACACGTCACCTTTCGTTGTTCGAACAATGGTATTGTTGCCATCTTTGACCAGTTGCCCTACAAGTATTCCTTGAGATTCAGTGAATACACCAAATTTCCCTTTGCCGTATATCACCTTGATATCTTTCCATTTAAGCGATAAATCACCGAGTTTGTCGCTATCAAATTCAAGGCGCTCTTCGTACATACCGATAATATCGCCTTTGAGCCACTCTCCCGAGGTTAGCTGAACCCAACTCATATCGAGCTCACTCGGTGCTGGTGGCGTCCAAGATTCTTCTGCTTTCGCAGCAAAGTACATAGTCAATACCAGAAGGAAAGATAAAACGCGAATCGCTTTGTGTTTAATCGGAACAGTCATCAACACGCACCAAAAACAGAAATAGAGAGATGATATTTATGAGTTTAACTCTGAATGTTATTTTTTTTAGTAAAATAACTTGCAGTCAAGAATGCTGCTTATTTATCTAGGTTTATTAAGTTTAATATCACAGGATTAAACTTTTGCTGTCTATTATATAACTGTTTTTATTAAGTTTAATTTTAATTAAAAATGAAACATACACATGCTAACTTTCTCTTTTCAAACTTAGGCAGATTTCAATATTGTTTGCTACACTTGTCTCAGTTTTGTGACACACTCTTCATTCACTATATAGAGAACATTGAGTGTTAATAGCTTTGCGGCTAACTGAAACAAAGACATGGTTGTCGACAATGCCCAACTACCAGTCAGGGTTTTAATATGGAGATTAAAATGGAAAGCTTTACTTCTCAGGCAGTGGAGTCCAGAAGTTCAGATCGCGTATCCATTGCCAAAGGCGTGATCAAAGCAACCCTTCCCCCCCCAGCTGTTTGGAATTGGTTTACTGATATTTCTGAAGTTGCCATTCTGAATTTTTCTAAGTCGGGTTTAGGTATTGAGGCACCCAAGCCTTTAAGTGACCAAATAACCATTAGAATTAAAGATTTAAATGGCCATAGTCAGCTCGTTTCAGGTGCAGTCCGACACCGAAAACGCACCTTAACTGGCTATTATTACGGGGTTTCTTTTGATGCAATTACGCCTTCATTGTCGCGTCTAATTGAGGCATTAACCCCCCCAAAACGCCCTTCCTACACCTCTTCTCAAGTCGTTTTTCAAAAAGCGATTTAGTGAGCTAGCAAAGCCTCTATGCATAGGGGCTTTTTGGTCACGTTAATTGTTTTGAGATCTTCATCATTGAATGAAAACGTTTTCTAAGGTGAAATTGCAAGCGCTTTCATTGGTAATGGAACTCATTATCAGGGCAGTGATGGAGAGATAAGACATGGAATCACGCGATAGCCAATTAAGCCTTCGTGAAAAAATCAGTTATGCCGTTGGCGATACTGGCTTTAACTTCTTTTGGAAAAACATCGAAGTGTACTTGATGTTTTTTTATACCGATGTTTTCGGCATCTCAGCTGCTGCTGCTGGCACAATGTTTTTAGTCACTAAATTGATTGATGCGTTTACTGACCCCATGATGGGTATGCTTGCTGACCGAACCCAATCAAAGCTTGGACGTTTCCGCCCTTACCTGCTCTGGGGAGCTTTACCTTTGGCTGCTGCTGGTGTTTTGACCTATACAACTCCCAATCTTGGTGATGACGGCAAATTGATCTGGGCGTACTGTACCTATATTTTCATGATGCTGGCCTACACGTTTGTCAATATTCCATATTCTGCAATGCTGGGTGTGATCACTGGCAACACTCAACAACGAACTGTTTTAACGAGTTATCGATTTGTTGCTGCATTTACTGGCGGCATTGTTGTGACTTGGTGTACTCCTAAGCTCGTTGACTTGTTGGGCCAGGGAAACGAAAAACTTGGATGGCAGCTTGCAATGGCTTGTTATGGGGTGGCCGCTGCGGCTCTTTTCGTATGGAGCTTTTTAAATACTAAAGAAAGAGTTGTACAAGTAAAATCTACTAATAATACGCCACTGCAAGATCTCAAAGATTTACTGTCTAATCGTCCATGGTTGGTTTTATTCGCCCTAGGCTTGGTTGTGATTATGACGATCTCCTTGAGAAATGCTGCTTCTGCTTATTATTTTAAATATTACTTGAATCAAGCTGAACTCATGGGGGCATTTCTTACAGCGACCATGATTGCGTATGCCATTGGCGCTGCCGCAACTCCCATGCTTACGCGTCTGATGGATAAAAAGTCGTTATTCATTGTTTTGATGAGTTTGGTCGCTTTGCTCTCTGCGGCTATGTATTTTGTACCGCCTGATTCTGTCACTTTGGTGTTTGTATTCGGCGTCTTAATTTCGCTGGCTTTGGGGCCGAAATCTCCACTGGTATGGAGTATGTATGCTGACACGGCAGATTACTCAGAATGGAAAACGGGACGCCGAGCAACAGGGCTTGTGTTCTCTGCGGCCACATTTGCACTCAAGTTAGGCGGCGCTTTAGCGTCCGCAACCATTGGTTGGATGCTGGCATCTATGGGTTACGAAGCAAATCAAGTGCAAACCATCGAGGCCACCAACAGTATTGTGTTGCTTGTTACCGCAATCCCCGCATTTTTTGCTGCTGTGGCAGCTCTAATCGCCACGAGATACAGCCTGAGTAACACTCAGCTTGTTCACATTCAGAAGGAACTTGTCGCTCGCTCATGAATCATTCTTCTTCTAATTCTTCGTCTTCGTTGGTTGATTTTGATGCCAACGGTGCTGTATGCCGTTTGAAGTCGCCAACAGCAATGCCTCTGGCCAGCAGCTATTTGTGGAATAAACACATGATGATGCAAGTTAACTGCCGTGGCTACATCGTGTCTCGATTTATGCAGCCAGAACCGACCGCGTATTCTCATGCGCCAAACCTCGAAGCCAAAACGTTTATGCAGCCGGAGCAACCCTACTATGCCCATCACCCTGGTCGTTTCGTTTACATAAAAGATTTAGAACGCGACAAATTATGGTCTGTGCCATATGAACCTTGTCGTCATGAGGGGGCAGAATATTCAATGGAAAGCGAAGCCCATTGCATTACATGGCGCATCTCACTTGACGAAATTGAAGTGGTTTGGACGTTGTTTTTGGCCACAGATTTAGCCGCTGAATATTGGACGCTTCGTATCGTCAATCATTCCGATGGTAAACGAAAACTTTTGGTCACACCCTACTTCTCGGTAGGCTATATGTCATGGATGAATCAATCTGCCCATTTTGACGTACAGCTCAATAGCATTGTCTGTGAATCTGTGACGCCATACCAAAAGGTCTCTCAATACTTCGACAATAAAGAGTTATTAGACACTACATTTTTATGGGCAAGTCGAAAACCCGATGCTTGGCAAGTTCATCAGCATAACTTTGAGGGTGAAGGTGGCTTACATAACCCTTCAGCACTCTCCAAGCCCAAACTCGATTGTGATGATGCACGCTATGAAACTCCGGTTGCAATTATGCAATACAAAGTCACGCTGGAGCCGAAACAACAAACGGAGGACTATCGGTTTATATTTGGGCCGGCTAAAAGTAAGCGGCACATACAAACCTTAATTAAACATTTCCAAGCACCGGATCATTTCCAACATAGACTTTCAGATGCATTGGATTATCAGCAGCTAGCTGCCACAAATCACTTAAGTTGCCCAGATCCGCTAATGAGCAGTTTTGTCAATCATTGGTTGAGTCGACAGGTGCATTATCATGGTGATGTAAACCGCCTCACCACTGATCCTCAAACTCGAAACTTTTTACAAGACACCATGGGGCTTTGTTGGCTTAACGGCGCAAAAGCCCGTGATAATTTTGTGTTAGCTTTGTCTCAACAGCATTCAAGCGGCGCAATGCCAGATGGAATTTTGCTGAACGATACAGCCACACTGAAATATATCAACCAAGTGCCGCATACCGATCATTGTGTGTGGTTGCCACTTTGTTTGAAGCCCTACTTTACCGAGCATAATGACTTTGAATTTTTGAATCTTGAAATTCCATATTCAGACTCTGATCAATCAGTGACCGTGTTGGAACATGTATCTCGTGCTATGGATTGGCTTGTGGCGCAAACTGACCATCGACATTTAAGTTATATTGCGCAAGGCGATTGGTGTGACCCTATGAACATGGTCGGATATAAAGGTGTCGGGGTATCGTCGTGGCTAACCGTTGCCAGTGCCTACGCATGTGCAACTTGGGCAAATATCTGTTTACAGACAGGTCATACAGACCTGGCAGAGAAATATCGTGCCCATAGCGATGATTTTAACGCAGCTTTTAACACCCATTGCTGGACTGGTGATTGGTATCATCGAGGCATCAGCGATGACGGTATAGCATTCGGTACGCCAACCGATGGTGAAGGACGCATTTTCTTAAACCCCCAAACATTTGCGCTGCTTTCTGGTGCAAGCTGTGATGAAAAATCGGCAAAAATGTTAGAGGCCGTTTCCACTTATTTGGAAACACCATATGGTTTGCAAATGCTTGCGCCTGCTTATACTCGCATGCATGAGCACGTGGGGCGTGTGACGCA
This sequence comes from Echinimonas agarilytica, assembly GCF_023703465.1. Classification (NCBI taxonomy): domain Bacteria; kingdom Pseudomonadati; phylum Pseudomonadota; class Gammaproteobacteria; order Alteromonadales; family Echinimonadaceae; genus Echinimonas; species Echinimonas agarilytica. The sequence goes on from NZ_JAMQGP010000009.1 coordinate 125,958, forward strand.
GAAGTTTCCGGGCAGCGCAGAAAATGGTTCGGTGTATAACCATGCTGCCGCCTTTTACATTTATGCCTTGTATCAAAAGAATGAAGCCGAATTAGCATTCAAGTATTTACGACAAATGATTCCCGCTTCAGCGCAAGAAGATCTCATACAGCGGGGACAGCTGCCACTGTACGTTCCAAATTACTATCGAGGCGCATATCAACAATTTCCTGATCGTGCGGGACGTTCAAGCCAGTTGTTTAACACTGGCACCGCTGCTTGGATGTATCGCATTGTAGTGGAATGTCTATTTGGGTTGGTGGGAACCCAAAGCGGCCTGCAGATAAGTCCAATGCTCCCTTCTCATTGGCAAGATGCTCAAATGGTTCGTAGCTTTAGGGGGGCGATACTAACCGTAAAGTACGAACGCCGTGAGCAAACTCAAGCCGTTGTGCTGCAATCATTAGATGCAAACATAGCGGGCAACACCGTGGTCAATATTTTACCCGATCATCACTATCATATTCACGTCTACTTAAAGAAGGAATCCTAAGTTGACTCATTGCATCATTATTATGGGCGTCAGTGGCAGCGGTAAAACATCGTTAGCGCAAAAGCTTGCGGCTCATATGAAGGTGGAATTTATCGAAGCCGATGATTTTCATCCTGCACAAAATGTTGCTCACATGAATTCTGGAAAAGCACTGACCGATGAGATGAGAATACCTTGGATTCATGCGCTCATTGATCGTGTGAGCGATCTTACCCAAAATCAGCAAGGTTTTGTAATGTCCTATTCCGGGCTTAGAAAATCACATAGAGATTTGTTTAAAGAACATTGCAAGGGCTGCAAGTTCATTATGTTGAACCTTGGGTTTGACGTCATTAAACAACGTTTAACTCAGCGCAAAAACCACTTCATGCCTACCTCATTACTTGAAAGCCAGTTTGAAGCACTTGATATGCCCACTGACAATGAACCCTATATTCAAGTCATCAATGGCGATGCATCAGTTGATGCCCTGCTCGCACAAACTTTCGATATGTTAAATCACTGGATTGAATAATAAGGGAGCACATTGTGCTCCCCTATTATAACTCGGTTAACGTGTTGTTACTGCTTCAGTTTCAAAACACTTTGGTAGGCAGCTTTAGGCTCGTTTTGGCGATCAAACAACAAAGGATAGTCAGAACGCCCTTTCATTGGCCAGTCATTTCGCCATGTCTGATTATCATTCACGCCCCAGAAGGTCACACGTGAAATTGTATCGTCATGACGTAACAACAGTTCGAAAATTTCTTGGTATGCGTCGGCGAGTTGTTGGTCCATTTGTGGAGATAACCCATTTTCGAATGGATTTAACGTTGCTTGCAGCTCAAGATCAATGGACACATCAGCACCTTGGCTTTCTGTGTCAGGAAACGGCAATACCGATATATCAAGCTCAGTGATCATCACTTTTACGCCAAGATCTCCAAATGCTTGAATTGATTTTTCCAACTCATTCAGATCCGGGTAACCAATACCGTAGTGGCCCTGTATGCCAACACCGTCAATACGAACTCCCTTTGCTTGCAACGACTTCACGATCTTAACCGCACCGGCACGCTTTTCAGGTTTAAACAGGTTGTAGTCGTTGTAGTAAAGTTCAGTATCAGGAGCTGCTTTTTGCGCCATTTCAAAGGCATAAACAATGTATTGATCACCAAGTATCTGATACCACTTGGACTCACGCCAAGTTCCGTCATCATTGAGCGACTCGTTGACGACATCCCAACCGTCAACTTGACCCGCATAACGACTTGCTACTTTATTGATGTGCGCTTCCATTCGTTTTAGGACAAGTTCTTTGCTCGCTGGATTACCGTGCTCATCTTCAAAAACCCAATCTGGAGTTTGGTGATGCCAAACCAAAGTGTGACCCACAAAAAACTGGTCGTAGTCCTCGCTAAACTGAGCAAGCGCATCAGCGCTTTCGAACGTAAATGTTCCTTCAGTTGGCTGGATGGCTTCCCATTTCATTTCATTTTCAGCTGTCACAGTGTTGAACTCACGCGCAACTACTTTAAGGCTTTTGGGTTCGTTTCCAAGAACTTGATTTTTACTCAGTGCTGCACCCATCATAAAGCTATCTTTATAGGCATCTTTCAGGGTTGGCTGGACGTTGCCCGTTTCTTGCTGAGAAACGCTGCATGATGCGAGGCCGAGCACAGCCACAGTTGAAATAATAGTTGCTTTGAATTGCATAAGCTTAAGTTCCGAGTGTAATTATTTTATGGGCGAGAATTTCAAAGGTACGCAATGAAATCACATCCTATCGCCCGCTCAAATAGAACGATACGACACTTATAGTCATATTGACAACTGCAATTCCCAGAACTAATGACAGTGCTCACAACTTATCATTAAAATTAAATTTGATAAGGCAAAATACCAAAATCTAAATATATGTTTGAAATTTAGCTGTTAGGAGCTTCGTAATATGCGTCCAATTTCTTCTGGGCTGGATTCGAGAAAGGTATTGAATTGAGCTGCATCTACGGGCTCACTGAACAGGTAGCCTTGATGAAGACGGCAACCCAAAGCCATTAGTATTTTGGCTTGATCGAGCGTTTCTATACCTTCCGCGATGCTGTCGATACCAAGTTGACGGCTTAACCTTAAAATTGTATCGATGATGGCGGTGGTTCTGCTGTCTTCGCCGACATGTTTGACAAAGCCCTTGTCAATTTTAATTCCATCCAATGGCAATTGGTGCACATACGATAATGAAGAGTACCCTGTACCAAAATCATCAAGAACAATACGGAGCCCCATCGATTGTAGGCGCTCCATAATAATACGAGCGGCATCAGAGTCTCTTAGCAATACCGATTCGGTCACTTCTAAAGAAATTGATTTGGCCGAAATTTTGTGGCGTTTCAAAGACGATTCAATGTCGTACAATAAAGAACTCTTTTCAAAATGTCGTGCTGATAGATTGACGCTGATGTACAAATCAGGAATAACATTTTGCCAGAGCTTTAAGTCAGCCAGAGCCCGATCCATTGCCCCGCGAGTCATTTCTTCAAGACAACCAATTTCTTCTGCTACATCTATAAAATCAGAAGGTGCTGCAATAACGCCATCGCGTTCCCAGCGCATTAGAACTTCAACCGCGACAAGTTTGCAAGCCATGACGTCGACAATGGGTTGGTAATAGTTAATAAAACAATCATTGGCCTGGGCTTCTTTAATTTGGTTCTCAAGCACCAATCGTCTTTGAGCGTGTTCCGTGAGTTCAGGCGTGTAGTACCGATAGCAGCTTCTGCCAGAATCTTTGGCGTGGTACATGGCAATATCGGCAGCTTTCAGTAACTCTGTGACATTTCTGGCATCGTCTGGGTAAACTGCGATGCCCACGCTTGGTGTCACTTGAACCGTTGCTATATCTAGATTGACGGGTTCTGAGATCGTATCAATTACTTTTGTTACGATCTTAGCAATCACGTCAACACTGGTCAGTGACTCAATAATAAGTACAAATTCGTCGCCTCCCAATCGGCCTACGGTGTCATATGGGCGCATCAAGTGTTGCAGTCGCTGACCAATTTCAATCAATAACTGGTCGCCTTTACTATGCCCGAGCGAGTCATTAATGGGTTTAAAGCGGTCTAAGTCGATAAAGCACAGCGCTATTTGGTGAGGCATTCTGTCGGCTATTTTGACCGCATGGTTTAGGCGGTCCATGAGTAGTGTACGGTTTGGCAGGCCTGTTAGGTGATCGAAGTTTGCCAGCTTTCTTAAGTTAGTTTCGGCTTCTTTCTGAACGGTTATATCGGTGAGTGTAACGACAAAAAATGGGGCTTTAGAGGCGTCAAATACTTGGCTTGCATTGATTAAGAAAGGCACCTTTCCTGTACGCGTTTGGAGTACGGTTTCTGACCGCCAAACACCGTCGACAAAAAGTTTTTTATTAATCTTTTCAGCTTTTATTTCAAAGCTCACAGCATGCGCAATCTCCGTTATCGATTGACCAACAATACACTCCAAGACCATATCGAACATTGTAAGGCACGCACCATTGGCGGTAATGACTCGGCTGTTGCCATCAAAAATTAACACCGCGTCTTTTGTTTGTTCAAAGACTTCGCCAAACACTTTGGCATTCTGCTCTTGTATATACAACTGAGTAACATTGCGATATGTTCCGGTAATGCGAGATACTGAACCGTCATCATTGACCTTGGAAGCAGTCGCTAAATCGCTAAACCATAAGTACTTTCCATCAAATCCCTGCATGCGGTACTGGCATTGAAAACGCGCGGCGCCGCCAGAAATAAATGATTCCCATTCAACAACGAATCCGTCTAAGTCATCCGGGTGAATTAAACCGCAATGCGTTTCAAAACGGACATGTAACCCACGGTTAGCGTAACCTAAAGCGTCACATAGCCGCTTTTGGTATATCTCATTGCTACTTGAGTCCCAGTCCCACACCTCACTATTGCTGCCTTTTAGAGCAAGTTGTAAACGCTCCTCATTCTTGAGCGCTTTGAAGTGCTCAGCTCTCAATTTATTCTGTGTTTTATAACGAAATCGAATCCAAACCCCAACCAGAACACATGTCAGAAACACATAAATTAAATAGGCTAAAGGTGAGCGCCAAGGCGCATGTGCTACAACAAATCTCAATTCACGCTCAGGGCTCATGTTGCCTGTAACTAAATCTATGGACGCTACTTTAAATGTATAATCTCCCGGATCTAGCGTTGAAAATGTCACATAGTTTTGTGTCATATTCGGGTAGTAAACGCTTTCAGGGCCCATCAAATTGACTATAAAAACCGTCGACTTATGTTTGTGAGATGCCATTGAAGAGAAATCGAATCGATATCCGATGTCGTCATGATTAAATGTCAGTGTGTGGCCGTCGTATATTCGAGTTTTGTCATCGAAATTACGAGATAACAAGCTCACTCCGGTGATATGAACATTTTGTTCTATATCGTCAGTTTTATTAAACAACCTAGGGTTGATTAAGGTCAGGCCATTGGTTGAACCAAACACCAACCTACCATCGGATAGACGTAAGGTAGCATGGGTATTGAATTCGTTAGCCGGCGTTCCATCTTCTACCGTGAAATTAGAGAACCGGCCGGTCGAGACGTCATAACGATAGATGCCAGAGTGGCTTGTAAACCATATGTGGTCTCCCAAAACATCGGACTCAGCGCCTACATAAAAGCTGGCGTCAATCTCCTGCCCTGCGCGAAGCTTGTTTCTAATTCGCCAGTCGTCCGTGTCGACCGCAACAACGCCGTAGTTGCCAAAAGTAAACCACATCAAACCATTTCGATCTAATGCATAGGCTGAGCTGGTATTGAGCTCATTTTGATAACGAGTTTCAAGTTCTAAAATGAGTTTAATTTGGTGAAGATCTAGATCGTAACGCCATATGCCTCGCGGTAAAGCAATAAAAATCTCATTGATGCCATCGCGTCCCGGAAGAATGGTGCCGCTCCAACTCGACTCAAGCTTATTACTGATCACTTCATTTTTTTGAACAATACCGAGCGAAGGAACAAATTGGTAGACCCCATCCTCCATTAACCACCAAAGGTTTCCTTGATGGTCGGAGGCTGCTCCCCAGATGGCTTTCTCGAATATCGATGTATTAGAATTGAGTTGAATGGGGACCAATTGATTACTCGCAGTATCAAAAGCTGATATGCCATAATCAGAAAACAAATAGAGAGTACCTTTATCGTCGCTGACCACATTAACGATATAGTTGTCTATGCCAGCATACTTACCTTCATTTTGAAGAAAAGCTTCAACCTTTCCCGTTTTTTGATCTACCTTATTTAAACCATTTTCTGTAGCCACCCACACAGATTCTCTATCTGCTGACTCAACCATGCCCCACACCATATTGTGGCTCAGCCCTTGGCGCGGTCCTATGTTTTGGAAAAGTTTTGAGTCTTGGTTCCAGTAAAAAGCACCGTTATAACGAGAACCAAGCCACAGGTTACCTCGAGAATCTTGAACCGCAGCGGTCACAGTGGAGTCATTTACGCCGTAAGGCATGTCACCATAGTCGAGTTGTACTTCAAAGCTTTTAGTGTGAGGCGAATACCAAACGAGTCCTTGTTCTGTCCCCAAGTAAAAATTATCACCATCGGGGGTTATGGTCCAAACGTTGGTCGTCGATAAGTGCTCTTCTATTTCGATATCAGGTACTTCGTCGCTCACAATGTCTTGAAAGCTATCTTTAGCGATTCGATAAAGCCCGAGTACCGCGCCTACCCAAACATCATCGTCTGTGACATAAATAGATTTGGTATTTTGGCTATCATGATAAATATCGCGACCGCTATGAAGGAGTTGGCGAGACTGTTGAGTTTGACGGTCATAGGCGTAAAACCCTGCCGATGTAGCAATGTATATAGATTGTTCATCATGGTTCAGAGCACGAACGAAATTTCCATCGGTGAATACATCGGGTAAGGCAAAAATCTCAGTTAGCGTTTGGGTCTCGATATTAAATTCGATAACCCTTTCTTCTAATCCTAAAAGAAGAGTGTTGTCTGACAGCCAATGAATCTCTTCAATAGAACTGGGGCCAAATTTCTCGGAAATGGTATGGAGTAGAATTTGTTGAACATCATCCGAATTGTTATTTATTCGAAACAGGCCGTTTGAATAAGTCGCTACCCATATGGACCCGTCAGAGTGAATTGCAACATCGTTAATGTAGGCGCTGCCTACTAGGTCATTGACACCACCTACTTTGGTGATGGTTTCGCCGTCATAGCGATTTAAGCCTACAGCAGTACCAATCCAAAGCATGCCATGGCGATCGATGATAAGGTTTTCTATACTTGCTTGCGACAAACCTTGCTCGGTTGAAACCTGTAATAAAGGTATCGCGTGGGCATACAAGCTAGATAGCAGCCCGATTATGGTGAAGAGCACTTTCACTCGGAAACCCCGTAAAACCAAAACTCCTCCCATTGAATACAGCCAACTCAACAATCAATTGTGTAGATAATACCTTAGACTAAGTTGGGTAAGCTTGCGTTGAAGACCTAAAGTGTTAAAAAATGACCAAACCATTGAGTGAAAACAAATGCATCAACAAATTATTTACAATTAAGCTACATTTTTCGTCAATTTAAGGGGGCATTGAATGAGCGCAGAACGGCTGGAAGGAACTAAAAACACCATCGCGACTTCTAACTGCGATGGACCTGACGCCTTAATAGTGGCTTAAATTTGTTTTACCAATAAATACCGTCCCCTTGCCTTGTAGCCAGAAATAATCCGAAGCTGCCGGCAGAACAAATGATTCACCCACACCAAATGTTTGCGGCTCACCGTCTATGGTTGATACCGTGACATTTCCTTCGGTGACAAAGCCAATCTCGAGGCCAAATACTGGATATCGATCACTGATTTCATCGGCGACTTCAAAGCGCTGTAACACAAAGTCTTCAATAGGCACTTTGAACTGAGAGCATCCTTTATATTGAGTTTGCTCCGGCTTGAGAACCTCAACTTGAAATTGATTAAAGTTTGCCACGCAAATCAGTTCATCACGATCCATATGTTTATGGGTTAAACCACAGCGCAACACGTTGTCAGAACATGCCATGATTTCGATGCCTGTTCCTCTTAAATATGCGTGCATGACGCCGGGTGGAAGATAGAGTGCTTCACCCGGATTCAAGTACACTAAATTTAGATAAATAGGTGCAAACACACCCACATCGTCTGGATTAATTTTTGCGAGCTTTATAAATTCGACAAACTCAGGGCACTTATTGGCTCTTGCGTTGACAACACTTTCTTTGATTAGCGCCCGCGCTTGTTGCTTTGTCATGTTGAGTAAAAACATAAAAAAGGCCATGAGCGGATTAATACGCTCTCGTTGATCTTCATTCAGTGCATACCAAGGTGCCATCATATCGATGCCAAGCTGAAGTAATAGTTTGGCGGCATCATATTGGGGTCTAAACCCAACCATTGCGGCAAATGGAGTGACTGCACAAATGAGTTCAGGCTTATGGTTGTCATCCCTATAATTACGATGTTTAGCACCAATGTCGATGCCCTGCGCATTTTCTCGAGCAAAGCCTTGTTCTGCTTGTTTTTTGTCAGGGTGAACCTGAATCGACAAAGGTTGTGCGGCTGAAAGCAACTTCATCAGATAAGGGACTTTCCCCCCAAATCGGTTAAAGCTTGCCAGCCCAATGGTTCCTTGAGGATCTGAGTTAACCCACTCATCTAGGCCCAGCGCCTCGCCGGTAGCAAACTCAACTTCGGACATTGCTTTAGGGTGAGCTCCCATCCAGAGCTCAGCTTGTGTTTCTAGGTTCGGATTTGGCACATTCAGCAAATGAGGCAATACATCAATGGTGCCCCATGAGTAATTTTGCATTCGCCAATGTAACATTTGTGCCGACACCAGGGTGTTCGCGAGTGGACTACCTTCGCCCAAACGCTCCGCTGCGGTTGAAGCAAAAAAGGGTGTCATGATCACTCTCCTTTTTCGATTAAATCGAGGATTTCAGCTGTTTTTGCCTTCATCAAATCGGCGTTCCCGCGCGATTCAACATTCAGTCGGATCACAGGTTCAGTATTGCTTTTACGAAGGTTGAAACGCCACTGTTCAAAGTCCAAGCCAATGCCGTCCGTGTGGTCAATCGCAATGGCTTCATTCACGAAATGATTGAATATTGTTTCGATCGTGACATCGGCATTTTGAACACGACGATTGATTTCGCCAGACGATGGGAAATTACTCATCATTTGTGCGACTTCTTCCCCCAAAGATGCGCCCTTTTGCATGAGCAAATCCATAACCATTAACCATGGGATCATGCCACTGTCGCAATATGCAAAGTCACGGAAGTAATGATGAGCACTCATTTCGCCTCCATAAATTGCATCTTCTGAACGCATGCGCTCTTTTATAAATGCATGGCCAGTTTTAGATTTAACGGCAATGCCTTGGTGGCGAGAGACTTCTTCTTCGGTGTTCCAAGTCAAGCGCGGGTCATAAATTATTTTGGAACCTGGGTGAGCGTTGAGAAATCCTTTGGCCAACATCGCCACAATGTAGTATCCCTCAATGAATTGGCCGGTTTCATCAAATAAGAAACAGCGGTCAAAATCACCATCCCAAGCAACCCCCATGCTCGCTTTATTGACGATAACGGCATCACTTGTATCTTTTCGGTTTTCGGGTAGCAATGGGTTTGGAATGCCGTTTGGAAATCCGCCATCTGGTTCATTGTGAACTTTCACAAATGAGATAGGCACCCCCATGGCGATAAGGCGATGCTCTAGCGCATCAACCACGTGTCCAGCAGCACCGTTACCTGAGTTCATGACCATTTTTGCGGGCCTCCACTTGGTAAGGTCCACATAACTGAGCAGGTGATCAATGTAGTCATCAAGCACTGAAATTTTTTGGTAAGTCCCGCGAGTTTGCAGCGGATCACCAAACTCATTTTCTTCAACTAAAGATTGAATCTCGCGCAAACCTGTATCACCACTGACAGGTCGGCTGCCCTCGCGAACTAATTTCATGCCGTTGTAGTCAATTGGATTGTGTGATGCTGTGACTTCTATACCGCCATCTAACTCTAAATAGAAGGTGGCAAAGTACACTTCTTCAGTACCTGCTAAGCCTAGATCAACAACATGACATCCTTCATCCAATAAGCCTTGAACCAAGGCCATTTTTAATGCCTCGGATGTCACACGGACATCACCGCCCACCACTACTTTTTGAGGCTTCAAAAATTGAGCATATGCGCGACCGATACGATAAGCGATGTCACCATTAAGCTCTTCACCCAACTTTCCACGAATATCGTAAGCCTTAAAACAGGCTAATTTCTCTATGGTTTCCATAATTAGTTCTCCACTTTATGATTTAAAAGTTGAGTGTTAGGCGTTTCTGCTGGGGTGGAAACACGGCCATAGCGATCATCAATACGTTGAATATCTTGTTCGGTTAAAGCACTACCGGACTGCACTTCGATCATTTCCAAAGGAATTGATCCAGGATTAGATATGCGGTGATATTGACCCACAGCGATGTACGTACTTTCATTTTCAGACAACAAATATGTGTCATTCTCAATGGTCACTTCCGCACAGCCACGCACCACAATCCAGTGCTCTGAACGGTGAAAATGGCGGTGCAATGAACTGCATTGGTTAGGTTCCACAGTTAACTTACGAACGCGGAAGTGTTCGCCCTTGTCCACATCATCATAGTTGCCCCAAGGCTGATAAACCGTACGGTGTTGGGAGAACTCTTTACGATGCTGTGCTTCTAGTGATTTCACTGCCTTTTTGACGTCTTGAACTTTGTTTTTGTTCAACACCATCACAGCATCTTTAGTTTCAACTACAACCACATCTTCCACCCCAATCATAGAGACTAAACGGTTGGTGGAATGGGCATAGCAGTTGTGTGTGTCGATGATTTGGGTATCGCCAATGGCCACATTACCGTTGTCATCTTTGTCTCGCTCAGCCCACAACGAAGACCAGCTACCCACGTCGTTCCAACCTGCATCAAGCGGCACAACCACTGCTTTATCTGTTTGTTCCATCACCGCGATATCAATCGATTCATCAGGGCAGAATGCAAATGTACCTTCATCGATTCGCCAAAATTCTAAGTCTTTAGCTTTACGCTCAAAGGCTAGTTTGGAGGTGTCGTATATGTCGGGGGCATGGAGCGCAAGCTGCTCTAGAAAGACGCTTGGGCGGAACATAAACATGCCGCTATTCCAAAAGTAGTCGCCCGACTCAAGGTAACCTTGCGCTGTTTCCTTATCCGGTTTTTCAACAAAACGATCAACACCGAATACGCTTTGCATGATTTCGTTAGAATCAGATTTGACGTAACCATAACCCGTTTCCGGGGCGTTCGGTGTAATGCCAAAGAGTACAAGCTGGCCTTTTTCTGCCGCTGTTTCAGCAAGTTGCAATGCGGCATGGAATTCTTCGTGTTCACGTATCACGTGATCCGCTGGTAATACCAACATTGTCTCGTCACCCACGCTTTCAAGTACTTGAAAAGCGGCAATCGCAACAGCTGGGGCTGTGTTTCTGCCATAGGGTTCTAAGATAACCGAATTCGCAGTGACCCCCATGTCTTGCAATTGCTCTCTGACCATGAATCGGTGCGCTTCGTTGCACACAATCACTGGGGCAGACAAATTGTCCTGAGGTAACCGCGAAAGCGTATCCTGCATAAGTGAAGAATCAGATACGAGATTAATAAATTGCTTTGGCTGCAATTTGCGTGAAAGTGGCCACAACCTTGACCCACTTCCGCCTGATAAAATGACTGGAATCATAACTCTAGTTCCTTGACTCGATGGTCTCTAAATGAGCTCATAAATAATGAAAACAGTTAAAATTAGTACCGCTCTATCCAATTCAACTCAGAAAATGGTGATCGAACATATACGTTTGTATTCAGTAAATAATGGTTAAGTCTCCTCCCATACGCGTAGAAGCAAGAGGTTTGGCATTTTTCTTCAGCATTACCAAATCAGCATTACTGGTGTTCGGAGAAACATCCGGATAAATGGCCAGCCAGCTCATTCGACCATTCTTTAAATAGTCATAGTCAATTTGACTCACGCCTGTTTTTTGCCGAAATACTTTTGGGTTTGTCACACCTACAACCACCGTATTGACTAAGCGGTCTAATGCGTCTTCGTGGTAACTGGCAGGGTCATCGCCATTGACCTTTAGGAAGGCCGCAATCCCAACTAAAGGCGTTACGGCGTAGTTGTGGTACATGGCCGCACGGCTTGCACGACGAAGCTCGTTCGCTAAAAAGCCTTCACTATCGACCTGTCCCATAGCCGTGTTGAATACATTACGTGACCAAACGTACAAATCTTCTCGATTGAGAAGCGCAGCGGTCGTGATCACTCCCCACGCTGCCCAATAGTCATGATTGTTGATTTTTTTCAGTGGTCGATCGCTGTAATCAATCACGACCTGGTCTGCCATTTGGCCCACCCAGGTTTTCACCTTTGTGTATTTCTTTGAATCATAGTCGGATGCGAGTTGGTCGATTTTGAGCAAACTGGAAGACACAGAAGCCAACGTCCACTTGCGCACGGCTTTGCCTGTGTGGTTGTCGGTTGGCCTTAATAGATCACTATTTTCTGCCCAGTCGTCCAAGTTTGATAGCAAGCAATTCATCGTTGCCTTGCCACGCCCTCTTGCCACAATCAAGTCAACTTTTTTTGCCACAAATTTTTGAAAATCAGTGATCGACTGAGATTGATTTTCATACGCCTGTGTGGCTTTTAGATTAACCTGATCGCGTGCTTTTCCGCTGCCTTCATATCGACTCCGAAATACCAAATCTCCTCGGTAAGGTGATGGCGCATCGCACTTTTTAGAGAGATGTTTATCGTTCAAATTTACTTTTTGCTGGACGCGCAAATAGCCTTCTGGCTGCGCCACAGCAGCCGCATGTGTGACGTATAACATGCTTAGAACGCTCACAAATCGATATATATTTTTCATGCTCTCACCCGCCTTTTGGTTTATATCGTACAGACTCGTACATTGAGTTCTGGGTTGAGTTCATTCTTAGAATCGATATATTCCGACACCGTTTCCCCTTCGACCGAAACCAACTGCATGGCCATTAATCCACCTTTAGGCTTCAACAGGTGAGAAAACAATTTAAAGGTAAATTCGCCACCCGTTTCTGCCCGCGACGGTTTAGAAATTCGTGCAGATTTAACTTGACCGTCGGTGTACCAAAGTTTGAATTCCATGCGGTTCACATCGGGCTCTGAAAATGACACGTCTAAAACGATGTCGTTCAAATTAAGATCTTTGAATTGATCCCCAAAGAACACGCTATTCACATCATCCGACAATTCTTGCAATGGCAGGCTTTGGGTGAGTAACGCTGACTCTTCACTACACCCCATTTCTGCCGAAGGTATAAGCTGTGCAAACATGCCTTTGTCATTCAGGTCGTAATAAGCGGAAACTTCCCAAACGATTAATTTGGGTGGGTTTTCCAAAAACTCGCCTGACTTAAAGTATTTCAGCCAAGCGCCATCATCACCGCCGCCACTAATGGCATAGTTAGTCACAGGGGCTCCGAGTTCTTTCTGTAAAAAACCATGAAAGTTCATGCGTGGGAGTCGAGAGAAACTTGTCCCCAAAAGCACCACTTCAGGCTCTGCAACATCATCAGAAAACAGGCTATCCTCGGAACTGCTCACAACTTCTTCAAAGCCATAACCCTTCACATATTCCAGTACGTACTGTTCATCGCAAAGTTGTTTTATTCCGTCGGCCAAGCCTCCCGTCACCGTGTAGCTGCCCTCTTCTACTATGTTCACATCAAAATCGAGATCAGTGTCGATGAGCTCACTTTCTTTGATAGCGCGAGCAACGTATTCGGCCGATTTTTTGGCACCTTCAGGCTCCCAGTGAATATCGCGCAAGAAGAAAAATGGCGTACTTTGATACTCTTTGATCATGCCTTCGAGATCAGGAACCAAAATTCCCATTTCACGAAACATGTGCAATTTTGCTTCATAGGAGGCTATTGCTTTAGGGTAGTCATACAACCCTTCTGGCACGTCTTTCGGATTCATGAGGCCACGCGTTGGCACGTATAGCATCATTAAAGATGTGCCATGAATTGCTAAGTAATCGCGGAAACGTTTCAGATCGTCGTAGTTTCCATCGGTGTCAAAATCCTCGATAAAGTCTGAAGACGTTCGGTAAACCCAACCATTGTCGCCCTGCACCAAATAACGCAAGGATTTAAGCAGTTCGGTGTTGTAGTTTTCTTCATTTTCCGCCGCCACACATAGCTGTTCAAAGTGTTCAACTTTATATTCCGGCGATGCAACAACATCCTCTTCTGCAAATGCACTGGCAGAGGCGATACTGGTGCATAGTAGTAAATAAATAAGTTTCGCTGTTCGACGCATATTAACGCTCCTCATCGGCCTTAACATAAAGTGCTGCACCACCATTTTTCACAAGGAATAGTGACGTGGCTTGGCCCTTTTTAAGTGCCAACTTCTCTGATGTCAGCATGCTACTGTCGCCTTCAAAAAAGCCAAACGGCATATTGAGAGCATTGATGTCACGGAACCCATAATCTGCACTTTTCACATCTTTGATGACCGGAGTTTTGCCATCTGCGGTTTTCAATGACACATCTTTACCGGTGAGATTGAACAGCTTTAATCGCGCTTTCTTTTTGTTGCTGAAAGCTTCTTCCTTGATTGCATATGCAGATTGACCATCCCAAATAATGGTATGAACAGATTTAGGCGCTGCAGCAACGATGAATGGAGAGCCATTGAAGCTAAGCTTTAATGATGCAGATTCAGTAAAGCCATAAGCAGTCGCACTCAACGGATTAATGCTTTGCAATGTTTCACCCGCTACCGTCACTGCGACAGGGCTTGTATCTGAACTATTAAAAATACGAAAAAATGCGGCGTTTGCCGGAGCCTGCTTACCATAAAGCCCGCCATCTCCAGCGAAGGCTAAAGTTGATCCAAATAGCATGGCCACTAGAGTCGCGGACACTAACAATAACTTTTTCATAATCATTCCCTTGTTTTTAAGCTTTAGTTGGTTCGGCAATTAAGTAACGAACGGGTATTTCCCAAATGACCATTTCAATATCTTCGGCAGTTTCAAGTTCGGTACTGACGTACTCGGCCATCGGTACAAAAGGGCCTTTTCCTACCGATGAATAGTCGAGCACTTCTTGTTGCGTGTGTAGTTGCAGCCAATCGACAAACTTCCAGCGTTTATCTGCGCTGTAACTTGTGCCCACCAGTGCGATCGATTGAGTGCTGTCATCAAATAGCGACAATTCGCCTTGTCCAGACTTCACAATTTCCAATGTTTCAATGGTTTCTGGAGCGGGCGCAAAGTCAGCGAACATGTCTCCGGTTGGAATATAATTTGTTAAATCACCGCTAAACGAGATTTCACCTTTGGGCTCTACCTCATAAATGGCTTCACCGCTAGGCACTAAGCCCGAATTTTTAATAGCTCTGGCTGCGACTTCTGCACCTTTCACTGTCCAATGCGTATCCGTGCGATAGAACACTTTGTCACCGTTATCTTTGGCCCTGATCAGTGGGTCACGTAAATTCACCAATGCCACGCCTTCTCGCTCTAACGTCAGTGCAGAATGGTGATACAAGTTGATTTCGTCATGCATGGATTTCTTGCTCACCAAATCGCCATACACATCCACTTTTTCAGGGATTAAAACAACTAACAACTCGATGCCTTGTGTCGAAAGCTGTTTATCGTATGTGACAATCTGGTCGAGTTTGTTGTTCCATTGGTCTTCATAATCGCTTGGCAGGCGATACTCTTCTGAGCTGAATAACCACTCTGAGTGTCCCACTACAACGCCATCTCGACCTTCATTGAACAACTGGTAATTCACGGTTGCCCAAAAACCGGTGACCCAATCTTTGACCGGAAACTTCTCTTGGTAATGCCCTTCAAGATCCCGAAATAGGCTGCCATCCAGTACTTCGGGCGAGTCTTGGTCAGGCAACTTGATGGCTTTCACAGAAACCACGCCAACCACCAGTACGCATACTCCAAACACAACGCCATTGAGTCCTTTTAGATGCTTCCTTTTCATCACCGGCTCCTAAAATTGAAAGTAAAGAAACGGCGAGTAACTTGATGCAATCAACTTACTCACAGACAACACAAACAACGGGACTTGTGCGGCTAGCAAAACAGCTGCGCCTCTTCGCGACACTTTAAAGCGATCAAAATTAAAGACGCGAATGCGCATGCTGTGAACCACAATCACCGCCACAGCAATTCCAATCGTTATGATTTGAAGTGTTGAAATACTTAAGGCCATGTCCACCGACAAACCGATCTCAGAAGCCCCAAACATTGCGCTATACATGCGAAGCGCTTCAGAAACATCGGTTGCTCGGAACAACACCCAGCCCATCAGCACGAGGAATAGACAGAAAATCCACCGTGTAAATATGAATGGCCCACCAGGCTTAATACCCAGTGCGCGCTCCACCGCGAGCCAGCCTCCATGCCACACGCCCCACAATACAAAGGTCCAGTTTGCGCCATGCCATAAGCCGCCCAACAACATGGTTAAGAACAGATTGCGATATGTGAATAGCTCTCCGCCTCTGGAACCGCCAAGTGGAATGTATAAATAGTCACGCAACCACGACGACAAGCTAATGTGCCAACGGCGCCAAAACTCGGTAATAGATTGACTAATGTAGGGTTGATTGAAGTTTTC
This sequence comes from Echinimonas agarilytica, assembly GCF_023703465.1. Lineage (NCBI taxonomy): Bacteria > Pseudomonadati > Pseudomonadota > Gammaproteobacteria > Alteromonadales > Echinimonadaceae > Echinimonas > Echinimonas agarilytica. The sequence goes on from NZ_JAMQGP010000009.1 coordinate 142,265, forward strand.
AGGAAAACGGAACCCCATCATCAGCCCAAGCCCGATCGCCATGTCGCTGTACCCAGAAAAATCGAAGTAGAGCTGAATGGCGTAAACAATGGCACCGAGCCACGCATCAGCCATGGAGGGATCGGAGCTGCCAAACGCAAAGTCGGCGATGGGTGCGATGGTATCGGCAATAAACACTTTCTTAATAAAGCCTTGCATGAAGCGCGATGCGCCTTCACTAAACTTGGCGTAAGTATGTGTGCGATATTCAAACTGATCGGCCAGATCTTTGTATCGAAGCACCGGGCCAGCAATAAGCTGTGGGAATAACGCAATGAATGCTGCAAAATCGATAAACCGCTTAGTCGGAGGCGTATCTTCGCGATATACATCGACTAAATAACTGATGGCTTGGAAGATATAAAACGAAATACCAATGGGCAGTATGACGTTGCCGAGTGCCAGTGGGTTCGCGCCCATTTCCACCAGTAATGCATTGATAGAATCAACACCAAAGTTTGCGTACTTGAAATAGCCTAACGTCGACAGGTTTCCGACAATACCAAGTGTTAGCCAACGCTTTTTAATAAGCGCTGAAGCTGCACCATCAATACGGATAGCAATGATGTAGTTCCAAAGCGTAACCGCAATGAATAAGGCTAAGAAGTCGACTCGCCACCACGCATAGAAGCTGTAACTGCCAAGTAGAATGACAGCCGACCGATAACGAAACGGTGTGACGTAATACAACCCAAGAAAGAGCGGTAAAAACAAAAATAAGAAGACTGACGATGAGAACACCATATCAAAACTCCTCTTGACGAGTGAGTGATGCCACACCTCGTTCGGTCCAAAGAGCGCGAACGACATCATTGTGATATTTAGCTAAGTCGCCACCAAACTCCAACTGGCCAACTTTGCCGCCGTTATCCTCAATTTTCACGTCGTATAGCGAAAAGTATTCACCATCCTTGATGTAAATTGAGCCACTAGAATTGTGCGCAATAATGCCGCCTTTCACATCACCAGAACTTAATTGTTCGTATGGATCGAGTACCAAATCACGATGCACATGAGAACTTAAGTCACCAATATCGAGATAGATGCCGAAGCCCTTGTTGGACAAAACAACATTGTCTTTCATCACAATATATTGACTATTGCGTGACCGGATGCCGTGAGAACGATTGCGGTAAACCTTGTTGTTAGCAATAAGGTTTGAGTTTGATTCGTAGATTGTGATGCCGTCACCACCGTTGTTGTACACCGTGTTGTTGACGACTTGGTTACGCTCACTCATACGGTCGAGCATGATGCCTGAACGGTAATTACTATGGCTTACGTTGTCGAAAATAAAGCTGTCGTTTACCTGGCGTGAAATAATAATTCCGTGTTTTTCTTTGGTGCCATACACTAAGTTACGTGCAATGATTAAGTGGCTTGAAATATCATGGGGGTCAATGCCATACACCACGTTGTCGATATAGGTATTGTTGATAATCGCGACGTCTTCCGCCTCAAAGCAGTAGAAGCCGTAATATAAATCTACAAAGTCGGTATCAATGAACCAACCGCGTGGCGGCTCATGAAAATCGAAATTGTCGCGTTGGAACATTTCCTCGGAGTGTTTGATCTGATAGCTCGACAAAGTCACGCCAAATGCTTTGGTAGAAAAATAACCAAGGTGGCGAACATCGGCTTTGCTAAAGTATGTTTCACTGTCACCCCACCCCACAAAGTAAGGTCTAAATTTCTTTTTATCACCGGTATACAAGGCCGGTACATTTGATGTTTCGCGCCAGCCTATTAAAGCACTCTCACTTAAAAACAAGTGACCGCCGTTGACCAAAAAGGAACCCCGCTCTTCGGACATTTTAAGCATTTCGCCCTCGATGACCAAAGTTCCGCCAATACTGACCACGATAGGAACAACCGCTAGATATGAACCATCATTTTGCTTAATCAGTAAATCAGGAAATGCGCGGTTAACCTCTTCTAACTCCACAACCCCCTTTGAAATAGTTAACGACGTTGGTACCGTAGATTGTTTGTTTGCCATACCAAACAAACCTTGTCCGCCGTATAGCAAACGCAGCTCAACTTGGCCACGCACATACTCCTGACTGACGCTCCCCTTGGGAAGTTGACGGGCTTTAGTAATTTTTTGTTTGACCGATTCGTGGGTGTACCCAGAAATATCCGGCAAACTGGTTTCTATCACTGGCGTGGACTTCGGGTTTACAGTTTTAACCGCGTAAGAATCAGCAAAGCTGCTTACACTCACCACACAACTCAACGCAATAAGCGCGCCCAAAAAACGAGTAAAAGAATGTGTTTTATACATTACAAGGCTCCTACGACTTCCAAGACCACGCGATACACGCTGCCATCGTTTTCGTTATCAAACGCATCGCCCGGAAAGAATCCAGATCCTCTGATGCGCCAATATTGAACCGGTACGTTGGCGTACGTGTTGTTCAGTGAGTGACGAAGAGATACGTCAATGCCATACCCCACATCATCAGAATCGGTATTCATGTCTAAGGGTTGTGCTCGGCGGTAAATCGGGAAGTCTTCATCGTCTCGCCCAAATTTGGAAATTTGACCTGCCAGCATCAAGTCGCGTTCGAAGGTGTACGATGCGAACATCGCGGCGTGGGTCAAATTCGTTAGATCTGCACGAAGTGCTTCGTTGTATCGGAACAGGTACTGTTTGTTACCCACAAAGCGGCCACGGTTGGTATGCAATCCGGTTTGAACAAACATGTTTGATTCGCCCTGATCAAATCCGCCACTACCTTGGGAATAGGTCATACCGAATGATGCAGGCGCAGATTTGAAGTCGTAACGAGCGCCAATATCCAATGCCCATGCACTGATGTCATGATCTTCTAACGTGATGCCGGAGCCTGAGGTAAAGTCGCTTTCTCCCGACAAGCCTATCCACTCAACGTTATAGGCCCACGAACTCGCGCTTCGGCGCTCCATCCAATTTGAGCCAGCGCCAATGCCATACCAAAGCCACTGACCATTGGCACCATCCGGTGCGCCTGTTTGTACATCGGAAGGCAGATCGTTGCTGTCTTGGTCGGTAAACATGAAACGTAGAAAAACTTGATGATAGGCAGTCCAATCGAAGCTGCCGTCTGCAAATACACGCAGGCGATCTTCATCAATTGCACTTAAGTCATTGTTACTTCGGTATGTGTCCAACCGTTCGCCCACTCCGGTTTGAAACTCAAAACGCGTGGTTTGAAAGCGCCAAACCAGTGACTCTAGTTCGGTATCCCACCACAGCGGGCTAGTTGCAGTAATGCGTTGTAAACCTAGCGTTAAATGCTCATCTGGATAGTCAGTCAAGCCGCCAAAACGGACCCAAGCTTGGCGAAGTTGAACATAGCTATCGGAGCTTGAGCTAGGTTCGGTTCGGCCGGTATCTACGTCGTCGAATGACGAGCTAATTTGACTGGTTGCACCAAACGCTCGGGTATCCACGTAGTACTTCCATTGATCTGAAAAGTCGCCACCGACTTTCAAACCAAGTTCAGTGAATAAGCCCTCTTCTTGTGATTGATCACGAAGAACTCGTTTCGGCAAGCGCTCTGCATCTGCCCCTGCTTTATAGGTAAACAGCACGTCTTGCGCTTGGCTTGTAGTGCTCAGCGCAACGAGCGGTACTAGTATCAGTGTATGTAAATTACGCATAACAATCCCTGTAAATTTGGCTTAGATTTCTTTGTTATTGTCGATACGAGCCATTTGAGTTCGAGACCGTTCATGGTCTAATAATTTCTGTGCTGCGACAGGGTCTGGCATCGACATCCGAGCTTCATTCACCATGTCTGTTAAGTATTGAGATTTAGCGATATCGGCGTTAATACGAGCCATTGAGCCAAACACGTATACATAAGTAGGGTTGAGCATGATCCCAGGTGTGCCATTAAAAGCCCGGGCCAGTTCTGCGTAAGAACGAGGTTCACCGTCTCTCGCTGCCTGCAGCAAATGATCGACGCCTTGCTGTAGTTTTTCTGGACCCAGTTTTCCTGAAAGGTAAAGCCGTCCCAGATAGAACTCCCCTTCGGGAACTGCGGCTGCGCGTTCTAGGTAATATTCAGCTTTGACCGGATCATCAATGACTCGGTAACCTTCGGAATATATTCGCCCCAACAAAATTCCGGCAGTGACATTGCCGTTCGCTTCGATGCGCTCAAGTCCTTCAAATAGAACCTCATTGGGCATCAACAATTTTCTACGAAACTCATATTTTGCGCTCAACATAAAGTTTTGATCATCGTCGGCCGCTGACTGAGATAGTTCTAACCCCTGCAACATTTGGCTTTCACCAAATCTGTCTTTGAGTAAGATCATTGAGGTACGGTACACCACCGATGCGTCTATCTCGCCAGCTTTGTAGCCCTCACTAATAGCGCTGCTGATCAGTTGAATTTGGTCGCTATCGGAAGCGACCTTTGCCAACTTAAGCTCTAACTGAAAACACAAGTTGACCATCTCAGCTTCACTTCTTTGAGCGCACACTTGGTCGACGTAATCTGGGTAGTGTTCCGGATGTTCAATCACATTCAGTACCCTAGCCAGCGTCAAACGATTGGTATCAACATCCTCTAACAATTTGAGCATTAACGGCCGCAGTTCTTCGGTCGAATAGTGATCAGGGTGTTTTGAGTAAAAACGAGCGAGCGAAGGAATCATGTCGCCATATTGGGTTTGGCGCTCCCAAAGTGCGTCATATGCCTTAGGGCGGTAGCGCTCATCTTCATAGCTCATTGCCGATAGCCAGCGCACGTAGCCAATAGCAGCGCGCTCATCGTCTTGCATTAGTCGCCGATAATATGTGCCCGCCTGCTGACGCTTAACCGGATCTTCATTTTTGGTATACAAGTCCGCAAGCGCTCGCGTGGCTTCAAGGTAGCCTTCATCACTGAGTGTTTTTAACTCACGTTCAGCTACTTCTGTTGCGCCCGTTTTTGCTAGCCATTGAGCATGTTTCACATCTTGTGTGAGTTGGCATCCTGCCAAAACAGAAATACCGACCAAAGTTAAAAACAAACGTTTCATGATCACCCCTCGCTCGCAGTGGCTTGACTCACAACGGAAAAGCTTGAGCTATGACCTATCGAGACGTTAACCGGTTGACTCAGCGTATCTAGAGGTAAGGTTTTCTCGGGGATAATCGTTGCAACAACGGTGTTGGTCCGCTCAGCATCAGGCGACATCATTACCGTAGCAATGGTTCCGCTGAAGGTACCTTTCATTCCGGGAAATTCGAGCGACACTTGTTTGCCCTTCACTAACTGCTTTGCATCGGAGTAGTTAAACTTTGCAGCAATGTGTGGGGCAGTGCCTACGCGCGCCAAATCGAACAATACATCGCCTTGAGTGGCAAACTCTCGGTCACGCTTGTTTGCTGCAACAATCTGACAATCGCATGGGCTTTTTACCAGACTATTCAGCTCAGAAGGCAACATTTGTTCAAGCTCTTGGGCACTCAAGTCACCCATATTGGTGCGGTTAACAACTTCATATACTGAAGATGTAATGGTCGCGAGCGGCAAACCTTGTTGAATGGCTTCTGCTGGATTTGCAACTAATTCAAAATAACCATTGGTCGGAGCAAGAACAGGTTCACGTTCGATATCGACCATTGCTGTAATCGCGTGCGTCACAAAGTAGTGCTGATAAAGATTGGTGCAGATGTAACCGAATGCCATAAGGCCAACACATGCCATGGCAGCCGTAGCGCCAAGGGCTCTGACTTTACGCCAACCCGATAAAGCGTCATTACCGCCTTTTTTACGTGATTTGGTAAAGTTGTCGCGGCTGACGGTAGTGAGAATGTCAGAGGTTGTGGTGAGATCTCCAGCAAGGTATTTACTGATAAATAAGCGTAACAACGAAATCTCTTCTTGCCCCAATGCACTAAACTCGCACCCGGCTTTGTTTTCGCCTGAAACCAAATACTTCACTGAAAAGTTGATCGGCAGACGAAATTCAACGGAGTTCAATTTGAATAATAAGTCGCCTTTATAGTGACTGCCGTTGGTGAGTTCATTGCCTACGATAGTGGCTGAAAAACCACTCGCAGACAGATCCATCACCTCCAGCGCGTGGGCCACACCGTTTTTGTCGGTGTAAGTAATTCGAGCCGGGATCTTGACCCGAGCATGTCGCCGTTGCGCTTCGGTTTCGTGTACTAAATTCACTTCTGGCTTAGACATAACAAAATTCCTTTTTTTAACTTGATTCGACTTATTTACACAATGTGCAAAATCACGGCGATAAATATGTTAGCTGCGGCAAATGTCATTAGCGGTGTAGACACTTGGTTAAAGCGCGCTTGGAACGGATCAGCATGCGCTTTGAGTTTTGTTTTCTGCCGTGTCCACGATTGGCGGTCCAACCGGAAATACACGTAGATTTTGACCAATGACCCAAAGATCTGATTGAAATACAGCATGATTGGATAAGCGGGCCCTACTTTGTGACCCGACGCTAGTAACATCAAGGTAATCGCAGTACGGGTAAGTGAAATCCACAGTAGATACACAATCAGATAGATCACGTCATACTTGAAAGCCGCAACTATGGATGCTGTGAGGCCCAAAATACTGGTCCACATAGAGACTCGCTGGTCCCACAATACGTAGTAAGTGAGTGCACCAAGACGGCTCAGACCTAATCTCGTGGCCCTGGAATTTTGGCGCAACGAATTGCCATACCAACGGAACATCAACTGGCGCGCCGCACGTAAGAAATTTTTGTCGGGTGGGTGTTCAACAGTGTTGATGATGGCGTCGGGTACGTAATAAGTATCCCAGCCTTGTCGCATCATCGAGAACCAGCTGGATTTGTCGTCTCCGGTGAGAAATTTGAATTGTCCCAATCGCCAATGAGTGAGGTTGTCGCTTTCAACATCGTCAATAAAGTCGTGTTGTGTCACAACCGCAGCGCGGAACATCGACATACGGCCTGTTAAGGTAAGAACCCGCTTAGATAAGCTCATTGAACACATATTGATGTGGCGTTGTGCAAATCTCAGCTTGTGCCACTGGCTCATCCAATAAGTGCCTAAAACATCGCAATATTCATTGGTTGTTAGAGCGCCTACGTTAGGAAAGAGCGAGAAATATGGCACGCAGTTTTTAACCACGTCTTTTTCCAACACGGTGTCGCCGTCTACTACAGCAACAAGAGCTGTGGCGTCCGGAAGATCACGAGCGATCGTTCTAAAGCCGTAGGCTAAACCGTCGCGTTTTCCTGTGCCCGGAATACGAACAATACGTAATTTAATACTTTCGTCTGGTTTTAACTCTTCCCAGAGTGCAGTGAAGATGAGCTCATCACTCATTTCAACAATGGACGCAACTACCGTTGTTGGATAGCCACATGCCATTGCCTCGCGAATAATTGATTCATACACCATTGCGGTTGTTTTGGCGTCAATTCGAAAGCTAGTGACCATCAAATAGATATGAGATGGTGGTTTTTTAGCTAACGCTTTAGCGCCGCGTCTGCGGTGAATTGGAAACATCACATAGAGGAAGAACAAACCTCGCAGGTAATGCATGATTCCTACACCGTAACGCCACAAACCGATGGCACCAATAATGAGCAAGTAATCCGGATGAGCTTCATCGAAAACTGTTGGAGGGACCAGCAACGCCAGCCCTCCAATGGCTGACAACAGTAGCGACCATCCGAAAACTGCTTTTAACAAGTTTTCTGGACGCATAAAGAATTACCAGCAAATGCCCTGCTTGTTACCAATCGACTTTTCGTTCATGAAGCCGGTCAAATCGAGAACTTCGTGGTCCCCATTGATTGACGCGAGTACTTCGCTGAACGCTTTGTCGCCGTTCCCCAAGACAATAAAGTCTGAATTGTCGATCACTTCTTTGATGTCGGTGTGCAGAAGTGACGAAATGTGTGGGATTTTCTTTTCGATGTGTTCTTTGTTCGCACCATGAACTTTTGCATAGCTTACATTCGCGTCAAAGATTTTCAGATCGTAGCCTTTACCGAGTAACATTTCTGCTAACTCAACTTGTGGTGCTTCACGCAAATCGTCTGTGCCAGCTTTAAAGCTGAGACCTAACAATCCTACTTTCTTACGACCTGAACGCTCAATCAATTTATAAGCATTACGAACATGGTTTTCGTTGCTCACCATGACAGAACCAAGCAGTGGTGTTTTTACGTCCAGTTGCGACGCGCGATAACTTAAAGCACGCACATCTTTGGGCAAGCAAGATCCGCCAAAGGCGAAACCAGGACGCATGTAATAAGACGAGATGTTCAGTTTAGTGTCGGTACAAACAATATCCATCACCTCACGACCATCAACACCAGACGCTTTAGCAATACTGCCAATTTCATTTGCAAACGATACTTTAACCGCATGCCAAACATTACAGGTGTACTTGACCATTTCAGCTGTTTCAATGTTCTTAATGAACATCGGTGCATCTAAGTCCGAGTAAAGCTCTGTAAGTTGAGCCGCAGACACATCGTCCAAACAACCTACAACTGTCATAGGCGGATGATCGTAATCATCAATCGCAGTGCTCTCACGTAAAAACTCGGGGTTCACTGCTAAACCGAAATCAATACCGGCACGCATCCCTGTGTAGTCTTCCAATACCGGACGAACGACTCCCATGACTGAACCCGGCAATACTGTGCTTCGGATCACCACAGTGTGATGAGTTCCCTTGGCTTTAATCGCTTCACCGATGTCTTTACACACCAAACGAATGTATTCGAGGTTCAAATTTCCATTAGGTTGTGATGGTGTTGGCACAGCAACAAATGAAATGTCAGTTTCAGCAACCGCACGCATTGCATCCGTAGTTGCTTCAATTGCACCCGACTCAACGCCAGCGGTTAATAGCTCGCCTAGGCCTGGTTCAACAATTGGAGATTTACCCGCGTTAATCATGTCAACTTTGCTTTCAACAACGTCAACGCCGATTACTTTATGACCGCGATTGGCCAGACAGGCCGTACAAACGGCACCCACATACCCCATTCCGAAAATACTTACACGCATGGCTCGCTCCTTGGTCTTTTGTGCAGTAGTACGAACATGTTTTGTGAAGCATTAAGAGCTTCATGTTCGAAATTATGTAATTTGTTTCGTAAGGCATCTGAATACGTGTTGGTGATCACAACCAGTTGCGAACAATAATTGGAGTTTTGAATTGTCATCCATCAAAAGCTTCTCCATTTAAATCGCTAAAAAGTGAGATTTACGTCTTACTTTTTGTGCGATTTAGATCACATTGTTAGTGTTGTAACGACTTGAAAAGCTGTCAAATAATTTTTTTTAAAAAAAAATAATTGATTTAAATCAAGTGATTATTTTTCACACACAACTCAAATCAACTAACATTAACCACCAAAAGGTAACTTTAGGTTGTTAAAAATGTAAATAATTTGTGATCGAATGATAATTATTTGTTAACAAATTCTGGCGGATTAAAATTTGATCAGCAAAACAATACGTTATAGAGGGGGAGAGCAAAGCATAGGCGCTGACAATTAGGGTTATGAACAAAATTTAATCAAAAAACTGACTTTTAAAGCAGTTTCGGTGTTTCAAGCCGCTATATTGGCATTACTGAACACAACACCTAACGCTCACGAAAAAAGGCAGGAGCTAATAGTGCTCTACCCTGTTTTTTGTTTATTAAACGGTGGGGTATTTACGTATTAAAGTGCAATAGACTATTTAAGCCGATACGTAAGTCCTGAAATTCTTTCTATGGACTGCATAATTGACAACCTGATAGAAGCCATGCTGGTCGAGAGCGACACTTTAGATTTTGCGCGAGTAATACCTGTGTAGAGAAGCTCTCGAGTAAGGAGTTTGCCATACCTTTGCGCATCGGGCAGCGCAATAGCAATGTGTTCAAATTCAGAACCCTGAGACTTGTGAATCGTCATCGCATAAGCAGTTTCATGTGCGGGTAATCGGGTGGGTAAAATAGCACGAACTGAACCGTCGGACTGCGGGAAATAAACTCTTAATTCCAGTGATTCTGAAGAAGCGGGCAGTACAATACCAATGTCGCCGTTAAACAGCTTTACATTATAATCATTGCGCTGAATCATAATCGGTCGGCCACTATAGAATTCGGTATCTGCGGGGATCAGTCCGTTGCGCCTTAACTGCTGTTCGATTGCCTCGTTAATGGCATGCGTTCCGAGCTCTCCATTACGACTTGCACATAAAACCCTGAACCGGTCAAACGTGTTTAAAACCAACCGATGGTCTTGCCCTACTACATTAAAGAAGGGTTGATAGGCAGCCATACTCAATGAAATAAGTGATGAAAACCCGTTTGGTATTAACTCAACATCTGCATGAGTATGTTCTTCGAGCACTGCCTGAGCTAAATCAACGGCTCCCTGATTGACGGCATTTGCCAACGCACCAATACCACCACCAAAGCGGTAACTTTTTTGTAGCATGCATAAACAATTATCGATTTGGCGTGCCGATTGTTGATCAATATGCTCAGCATAATCTGTACCGTTGAGCTGTGTTAGAGTCGCTCCAACCGTTGGTGAATAACGCATATGAATGGGTGTCTTTTGGGTATTGATTGAACTGCATATATCTCCGAGTACACTCCCTGCTTCCACTGATGATAACTGGTCCTTATCGCCCAACAATACAATCCTGCAATGTTCAGGGAGTGCATCTAATAGCTTTGCCATCATTGGCAAATCGACCATTGACGCCTCATCTACGACGAGCAGGTCGATATGTAATTTGTTTTGATGTGAATGCCTAAATGCCACTGAATTCGGAATTGCGCCAAGCAGGCGATGAATTGTACTGGCTTGCTCAGGGATCAATCTTTTGATGGTGTCATCAACTACCAAATGACCTTTTGCAGATCGAATCGACTCAGTCATGCGAACTGCCGCCTTGCCTGTGGGGGCTACAAGGCGTATCACAAAGTTTTCAGCATTGATTTGCTGCTGTAAGATCAAGGCCAGTAATCGGATCACCGTGGTCGTTTTACCTGTGCCAGGCCCTCCAGTAATCACCACGAGTTGCTTCATGAGCGCGAGTACACAGGCGGTCTTTTGCCAATCCACATCGTGACTAGATCCATCAAACAACGCGTTCAATTGATGAATCACAGTTTCTGGCTGAATCGTATATTGATGCGCAGAACGTTGATTTAACCCAGCTGCCACCTTATTTTCGTAATGCCAATAACGTGCTAAATATAAGCGGCTGGAGTCGATAATGAGCGGTGCAATACCATCGTCCATGAGCGGTGTTTGTTGCACAAACGACTCAGCATTCAGTTGGTGTTTCCACTCATCTAACTCAGGCAAAGTCATACTTGGACCCTTTGGCCACAATAGAACGTGAGTTTCAGCTAATGTGGCCATATCGATGCACACATGATTATCGCCATGAGAACGGCTGAGTAAGTAACCAGTGGTGACTAGCAATGACGAAGCTTGATGAGCTTTTTGTAACAAATGCCGTGTAAATTGATAATCAATGGCTCGAATGAGCCCGGCCGAAGCTGCGCGTTCAAGATCGTCAAGCGTGACACTCATAATTGCGTCTCCGAGTTTGTGCTCCGCGTGCCCAGTAGTTCATCTAATTGTTCAATGAGCGCTTGATGGGGCCTAAGTTTGATCACCCCCGTCTCGCCACCATTGGTTTCAGACATGCCCCGCAAAAACAAATACACGCCCCCGCCGATGTGATCTTGATAGCGATAGTTGTCGCCCATTCTTTGTTTTAACAAACGATGCAATGCCAACGTATAAAACACCAACTGGGCATCATAACGGTGCTCTGCCATTGCTCTGGACATATTCTCTTGGCTGTAACATTCAAGTTGATAACCGAGGTGATTTGATTTGTAGTCACAGACATAGAACTTGCCCTGCCATTCATAGGTTAAGTCGATAAACCCTTTCATCAAGCCGTGAAAAGCATCAAAACTCAAAGGCTTTACCGGGCAGCCTAATACCGGGTAGCGCGCCAATAGACCATTAAATCGATGAGCATCTACTTGATGCACAACGCTCATATGAAATTCCATTTCCGGTAATGCCTGTGCTGGGTGTAAGTCACGCATTGATTTGCCACCATCAAGCATTGGGGTAGCTAACACATCCGCTAGCCAATCGGTGACAATAGGCTGCCAAAATTGAGCTTCATCAATGCCTGATGCATGCAATTCCGCGCCCACAATGTCGTACAATTCCTGCGATGTGCAATCACTAAATTGCTGATATTCGAGCATATTATGTAATGCGTTGCCAGCCTGCGCTCCTTTTACAAAAGTAAAACGGTCAGCCCTCCCATCGTGTTGATCTTGGCTCGTACTGTCGGGGGTTATCGGAGTTTCAAACTCATCATTCATTCCCGGTACGATATCCACCGACGAATGTTTATGTGAAGCTAATGCTGAGTAACTGGTGAGACGCCACTGTTGTTCAAGCTGACCGGTAAAGCGTTTGGCGCTAAAGGTTTGTTCAATAGGCTGCGTGCCCTTTTCAAGTGACGTTGAACATGCCGTATAAGGCATTGACGCAATCGCACCATTCGATGTCTGACAAAGTTGTTGTATTGAGCGCGCGATTTGTTCTGGTTCTGCATCAGGGCTATTTAGTAGGTACCCTAAGGCGCTTGCAGAGTGGCTACTACGTTGTTGCGCTAAGCCAATATAGCAGCTGTATACTGCTCTGGTCACAGCCACATAAAACAACCGAATTTCCTCGGCTAAGCGTTCTTTGTCTGCTCGTTGAAGACCGGCTTCGGGATTGGAGAAATCAACCATGGTTTTCCCTTGGTCCGGATAAATAGCCTCACGAGTATCGCGACGAGCGAGGCCGAATGGAATCATCACCACAGGATATTCCAAGCCTTTGCTCGCGTGGATGGTCACGATTTGAACTAAATCGCTATCGCTTTCTAGGCGCCGCTGTTGCGAACGATTATTGTTGTCTGGCTCTTGAACCGTCCGCCGAAAGTAACGCAATAAGCTTTGTGTTCCTTCGAGCTTCAATGATTGAGCTTGCAGTAGTTCTGATGCATGCATCAAATCGGCAAGTTGGCGTTCACCATTCAGCGTGTCGGCCATTAAATGCGAGGCGATTTGGTAGTCGTCCATCCACCGATGAATCGCCGCTAGCACGCCTTGTTTGTGCCAAATCGTATGAAATGTTGAGAACTGACTTTGATGGAATTGCCATAGCGCTTCGTTATTTCGAATATGCGACAATTCTGATGCCGTTAAGCACGCGATGGAATTGGCAAGCGCAGCCATTAACAGTCGTTCATTGCGTGGCTCGTGGAATGCTTCCAGCACACGCAGTAGCTCGGTCGCAATGCCTGTTGAGAACACACTATCGCGACTTAAGAAAACACTTCTTACCTGACGCGCGCGCAATTGTTGTGCTACGGCTTCAGCCTCAAATCGGTCTCTCACTAGAATGGCGATATCACCTGGTGTTACCGGCTTGTTCCCCATCAAAGCACGACCTTGATTGCCGCCATTGAGCAGTAATGCTACTTGTTCTGCACACATATCTGCGGCACTGTTGCCCACCATCAACTCGGGTTCAAACGTCCAAAAATTTAAACCTGCTTGGCTTTGGTGATCGACTATCAAATTACCTTTTTGGCCCTTATCTTTACTTTGCACGGGTTCATATTGAATGTGCGTATCGACAAATTCGTCCGCCAAGCACTGACCAAACAAATGATTAATGCTCGCCACCATGCACTCTGTGGAGCGGTAGTTGGTATCCAATGAAAGGTGTCTATCGCTGGATGTACCTGTTTTCGCCATACCATAGGTATGAATATCGCCACCGCGAAACGAATAGATCGATTGCTTTGGATCCCCGATCATCAGCCACGAATACGAATCAGGTTCAGCCACTTTGTAAATATGTTCGAAAATTCCAAATTGTAACGGGTCAGTATCTTGAAACTCGTCAATCATCGCCACAGGATATTGTTGCAATAGTGCTTTGCCAAGCTCCTGCCCTTGCCCGTCCAGATGAAGTGCTTCGTGTAATACACGCATCAAATCATCAGGCGCTAGCATTTGCAATTTTTGCTTTTCTGCCATGACTTGTTCAGAAATTGTCTTCAGCGCCTGACTTAATAAAGCAGGGCGAAAACCGTGTTGGGCTTCAAATTCATCCCAACTTTGGAGCAATCGCTCGACTGTTGATAGACCTAATTTAGCCACATCGGCTTTTTCTACGACCTGCTTCTTTATATAGTTGATGGACGCTTTTGGTGGTGATACAGGCGTCGGGCCTCTGAGCCAATCAGATAAAGATTGGATATGTCCATCAATTGAACTGCTGCGCGCTCTGGGAATCGACTTTAATTCTTGGTTACAGGTGTCAATCAATAACGCCCATTTTTTGGCATATCCGAGCCATTGTTCGAGCCGTTGTTGGCGCAGCGAATCTGCCAGTTCACCCACCGATAAGTTTGAGGGCGCTGGGTTTGAGGTCAGCGATTTAAGTGATAACAGCCCCTTTATCTGGCGCATTAAATTTGCCGGGCTGGGTGCTTGTGCACCGTTTTTCATCGGTTTCTTTAATGCCGCCACGACTTCCAGGTAAGCATCGCCTGTGAGCGGATACAGTAATTGCCGCCAAAAATCTTCTGCGGCTTGGCTAATCAGAGAATCTTCGTCCTCAAGCAGCTCGTTCACTGCACCACTTGCGGTGCTAAAAGCGTTCCGCGTCAACGCGCGGTGACAAAATCCATGAATGGTAAAGATTGCAGCATCATCCATGGTCTTTTCAGCCGCATACAGACGTTTCAATACTTCTTCTTTTTGATCGCGGTACGTGCTGAGCAGATGTTCGATGACATCGTCGTTCTGGGCTTTTTTACCGCGAAAACAAGCCACTGCTTCATGTAGACGCTGCCGAATTCTGTCGCGTAACTCGGCGGTGGCGGCGCGCGTAAAAGTAACCACTAAGATTTTATCGGTGGTCAGAGGCTTATCGAATGGCTGTTCGACAATATAACGCAAGTACAAACTGGCGATGGTATAGGTCTTTCCTGTGCCAGCGCTGGCTTCTATCAGCGTGCGTCCCGTGAGATCTAAACTATTGGCGTTTAGCTGAATCATTGGCCTGCCTCTAATCGCTCGACTAACTGCGCGTGCTTTGGACTGGTGGTATATCGGCCCCTGACTTTAAAGGTTTCAGAATAGTGCGCAATGGGACCGAGTAAGCGTTGCGAAAGCTCGGTAAACTCTGGCCAAACATCGTCGAGGTTTGGGTAGCAACGTTGAATATAAGCATTCTCGCCTTCACCGGGTATATGACCAAAGTTGGCAATCCAATTGCCGAGAACCGAGGCTTTGATTTCCTCTGCGTCCTTAGCGGCCTCTTGGTGTTGCATAAAACGATGTGCCGACTCGACAAAAAATGGCAAAGGCCGCGACAGCCCTTGTTGATAAATGCCGACATAGTCAGCCAATAATTGTTTCGCTTCGTCTTTAGCAATGGGCATGAAGATTCGACCGCGTTCACTGTCTAGCGCCCATGTTTCACAGGCATGTGACTGCGTGGCGCACACCGCTACATGTCTTATCCATGCGCGCATGACGTCACGTCCTTTAAGCGAACCTGGTTTGACGTAACAATATTTACCAGCATGACCTGCAGGTACAGAACCGGCAACGAGCTGCAGACCCACATGGATGCGCAATTCTTCGAAGTTGTTTAGGTTGGCATTCAATTGAGGTAGTAACACCAACAAACTTGCTATTGATTCTGAAGCGTTAGTGAGTTCCATTTCGCCTGCTTCTGCCACTGGTAACGCACCGCTATGACGGTAATTTTGCATAAAGCGCTGGGTGTTTTTAGCGTCCCCCGTCAACCCGGCTGATAACGCACGATCTTTTAAGTACCAACGTTCGAGTGCATCTAATTCAAACGGCTCGTTATCTTCATCGGTATCACTTAATTCATCAAAATAGACGCCGAGTTGGCGCTGCAAAAACACTTCACATGGCTTGGTCAGCATGGCTTCGAGCTGCCGCATTTCAATGACATTATCAGACGCTTCTACGAAGAGCGGTTGTTCACAGAATGGTGCTGCAGAGGGTTTGTGTTGGAGTGCTTTCATCCATTGTACTGCGTAACTTTGCGGATTGGTTTCATCAAAATAACGCGGATGAAATGGCTGCAATGCATGATGTGTCGTCATTTCTCTCAGTAGTGTGTTGGCGGCGGTTTCAGGCGGAAATTCTTGGTGTCCATCAATACACCAGCTTTCTGCCATGTAATCTCGTAATTCTGAGACAAGAATTGACGGTGGCAATTCACTATCATCTCGAATATCACGCCCAACCCAACTGATATGCAGGTGCTGCCGTGCTGATAACAGTGCCTCCAAGAACAAATAACGATCGTCTAGCCGCCGTGAACGGTCGCCTCGGCGACGTTCGTTCTGCATCAAATCAAAACTCACTGGTGTTGCAACACGGGGAAACATGCCATCGTTCATCCCTAATAGGCACACCACTTTGAATGGAATTGTTCGCATTGGCATCAGCGTACAAAAATTTAGCGCCCCGGCTCGAAAACGTTTACCGGATTGCGCTGCCGTCAAATTTTGCTTGAGATAATCTCGCACGACTAAAGCACTGACTTCGTCTTCGAATTGCGCTGTTTGCGCGCCTTGATGAAACCGTTCAAGCGATCGTGACGCTCGTTGTAACATGATCTGTTCATCCGAGTCGGCCTGATAAAAACGCGCCATGAGTGCCGCAATAGTTGCTGTCCAGTCGCCGATGCTACGCGGCTGTTGTAAGGCTTCTCGGGTAACGTCTAGCGCATCCACAAACATCATCAGCTTTCCGACCAATTCGCCGTTGCTCCCTTCAACTTCAATGTACGGCAGTGATTGGTCAAACATGCCTTGGTCAGGGTGCATGGCATACCCTGCCATGAGCCGGTCGATGCCAAACTGCCAGCTGTTTTGCGAATATTGCCCCACGCCCAGGTCCGCACGTTGTTTACCATCGCGTCCCCATCGCACGCCTACTTCATTCAACCAATGTTTGACCGACTCGAGATCAACTTCGTCCATTTCAAATCGTTTAAGAACGGCTGGAATTTCGAGAATAGACATAATTTCGCTGGCTTGAAAACGGCTGTCTGGCAGACTCAGCAGCCGGATCAAAGAATCCAGTAAAGGTGACTCTTGGATGGCTGATAGATCGTTGATGCTGTAAGGAATAAATACGTCATTTTGTTTGGCAGCAAGGACGGTATGAATAAAGGGTGCATACAAACCAACGTCAGGCATCATGATGAGAACATCATTAGGCGTAAGCATTGGATCTTGATCAAACAGGTGCAGTAACTGATCTTTCAGCGCTTCTACTTCGCGCATTGGCGAGTAACAACTGTGAAACTGAACGTTGTTAAGTTCACTTAATTTGAGTGGAACCTTTCCAAGATTTGAACCCAGTTGCTCAACGTTCAGCGCCTCAAATTGCTGACGACAATGCAAATTAAGTATTTCTGTTTGCAGTGCACATAATGCACCAGTACTCGGGTAATCGGGGTATTCTTCAATCAGATCGGCATCGAGTTGTTCGTACATTAACGAAAGATGTTCGCGCCCAAGGGTACCCATCGCTGCAAGCAATGGGTTACCCACAAGAAAGTATCTCGACTCTTCGAGTTCATCGAGATGAATATACTTTGCGTCTGCCGCTAATTTTGCTTTGGTTTTTGGATCTATAATATCGAGCCAGAATTCTCGACAGGGGTTGAGCTGAAACCAATGCACATCAATATGCCGACCCAGCCCATTAATAAGAAGTAAGGTTTGTTCTGGCATGGCGCTAATACCAAAAATGACAATCCTTTTTGGTAAACTAGAAACATCTAGCGGCTCGCTAGCATTCAAGGTTTCAATGGTTTCTTGTAGCAATCGACCGCGGTGTAACTTGCATCCTGTGTTGTCCACAATGGCATTAGCCACGGCCTGCCACAACAGCGCTTGCCAATGGTGTGCTTCGGGTATTTTGTCTAGCCCTTCTCCATTTTCCCAATGAGATATCCAGTCGGGCCGATACATTAAATATTGATCAAATATATCAGCAATACTGCCGCTCAACTGATAGAGCTTTAACTGCCCTTCTGGTGTTCCAAGTTGGTCGAGATAACGATGGGTCCAAGTAAAGCTGGGGTGGTGTTGAAACCCGGGCAGCAACTGCATAATCTGCCATGTTATCTGATCTTTACTAAAGGGCGTTTGCTCAGGAATCTGGGATTTAAATAAGGCATGAAATACCCGCCACATGAATGATGAAGGCAACGGAAATTCGACATTTGCTGCAATACCATGCGCTTGGGCCAATTCAATTTTTAACCACTGTGCCATATCTGGGTTTTGAACCAATATGTGTTCCGGATCTAATACCGACATTGTAGGCAATGGCTGCCGCAACACATGGCTTAGGCCATGCAGCAAAACTTCTGTAAGATTTGATTGATATATATGCAGCATTGGTTTGATTTATAACCAGAATTTCATTAGAACACCGACGCCATTCAGAGGCCGTTATAAGGCCATCACTGTACCACTGTTTAAGGCATTGTGAGAACCTATTCGATCACCGCGTCCGCTCTATTCAGCGCAAAACTGCTTACCAGTAATTCTCTGAATTGAACTGACCGTCTTTGCGTCTTAAATGCTTGGTAAGACCTAAGGCTTTAAGTGCCTCGCTGGTGTCTTTCACCATGGCAGGGTTACCGCAAAGATATACAAAGCTCCGATCTACATCGAGTGATAGTGCCGCGCCGCGTTCTAATTCGCCATTGCCAATGAGCGCAGGGATTCTTCCACGAAGGGCTTTGAGATTGTTTTCGCGGCTGACCACAGGCACATAGCGAAATTTCTGACCCCAATGGCGGCCTAGTTGGGTGATTCGTTCTTGATAGACCAAGTCTTCAGTCGTTCGAACGCCGTGCACTAATACAATATTTTCAAAGCGAGTTTTAGCTTCCTGCGTATCGAGTATGGCTAGGTGTGGACCAATCGCGGTGCCCGTGGCCATTAACCATAAATCCTTGCTCTGTTCTGGGATTTCGTTCAGTGTCATAAATCCACTGGCTTTTCGGGCGACGTAAAGGCTGTCACCCGGCGTCAGAGCATGCAACAGTGGTGTAAGTTCCCCCTGATCATCTTTGATGATCAGGAACTCCATGCATTGAAAGCCTTGGGCATGTTCGGGACTATTCACAAAGGAGTATGCGCGCCTAACCCATTCGCCGTTGCTTTTCACTAGGCCGAGTTTGGTAAATTGACCCGCTTGGTAAGGTTCAACTGCAGCTTCTATGGTGAGCGTAAACAATTGTTCTGTCCAAATTTCTCGTTGAAGCACGCGGCCTTCAATCAAGCCGTTTGGGATTTCTACCATGCGCTGTTCCACCTAAACTGAATATCTAAAAATTCTATTTCGATCGTTTGAAGCTTAGTCAAAACGGTGTGATTATGCGCAATGCTTGGAGCGCAACATTCAATTTAAGCCAAGACTGCTGGCTACGAACTTCACTCTCATTAAGTACACTGAACATTTTTGGTGAAGTGATGACACTCGCCTCACTTACATTTATTTCGGATTTCGTAATAATTTTTAGCAGAAGTTGAAACCAACTATAAAACGTTTTCAGTGCATTGAATCTTTAAAACAGTGCGCCATACCACACTCTTAAAGCGCTGGCATATTACACTGATGGGACTCGGTAACATTCGTATGTATCACACCTTGGTGTGGAATATTCATTGCGGTTTATGGGCGGGTTCAAATGCAGTATTTCAACATCTTCGATTACCTAGTTCACTCAAAAGCAAAAGACCAAGCAGAAAATGCACTACTTGCCGAATATACACTTCCCAAACTCGATGGTTTGTGTAAACAACAGTTAGTGGAACAACTCGAGTTTATTCTGCGTGCTGCCGGTTTGCCTTCGGTCACGCAACGCAATATCCGAACAACTTTCAATAATTACTCTCGCTTGCAGCAACTAAACCTAGTGGCCCTAGCCCTTCAGGATTTAGACATAGCGCCAGCGCTAGATAATGAAGTGTGGAACAACATACGCGACCCGTTGCATCAAGCGCCTTGCGGGCACGACGCTCTAAAACGCGTGCACACCAGAATTGAAGCTAAGCATGGCAAGCGCATAAGAATTGGTGCAACACCGTTATCAATGTCTGAGATGTCGTAGATAAAAAAAAGCCAAATCTTTCGATTTGGCTTTGAAACATTCGCGGGGGAACGAACGATGAGGTTAGCTATTAGGTATTGTCTTTCTACGTTTAGCTAAATCCTCTTCTACTGTTTCCATCACCGCATGGGTGTATGGATAAAAGATAATAATAAGACCCGACAACAACGCAAAAGTTCCCGGAATAATGCTCACAAGTAAAATAATTGACTCAAGAGCTTGATTATTTTGAGGTTGATTGGCTTCATAACCCGCTGCACCAAGCATATATCCAGTCAACGAACCTCCTATGACTAAACCTGCTTTGATGCCTATCATCATCGTTGAATAGATCAACGCCATGACTTTTCGGCCCGTTTTCCACTCGGTATAATCTGCTAAATCTGCATACAGTACATAGACCAGCACGGGAATCGGTCCAGCAAAAAATGATGATACTACATTTACAGCCAACATAGTCTGGTACTGGTCCGGTGGAATAAAATAGAACCCGAATAATCCCAATGCCACACAACTCGTTAAACACACAAGAAGATTGCGTTTTTCGAAACGTTTCGACACATAATTAGTGCAAACAATACCGGCTAAAAATGCAAGACTGCCCACCGTAAAAAATAACGCCGCTTTGGACTGGTCGCCCACATAGTAGTCAAAATAAAACAGCAATGCGCCATTGCGAACAGCCACATGCATGAGATTAAATAGCGCCGACACGAACAGTACAATCCAACCGATATTAGTCACCAAGGCCTTTAAGTTTCCCGCAATATCGACTTTGTCAGATATTGCGCCTGAAACCCGCTCCTTGGTGGTCATAAAAGTGAATATATAAAGGCAAGTAGCAACCACCATAAACAAACCAATGGTTAGCTGATACCCCTGAGCAATATTGCCTTCTGAACCAGAAAATGTGCCAATTAACCAAAGTGTTACGGCTCCAACAACTAACTGGCCGCTGAACGAACAAAAGAAGCGATAACTCGACAGCTGCGTCCGCTCGGTACAGTCGGACGTCATCACACCCATGAGCGCTGAGTAAGGAATCTGCACCACTGTATATAATAACATGGCCAACGAATACGAAACCCAAGCATAGATCAGTTTTGATTCGCTCGACCAATCGGGCGTAATGAACATTAAGTAGCCTGTGATGCCGAGTGGAATAGAACCCATCAAGACCCAAGGCCGATATCGCCCCCACTTGCTTTGCGTGCGATCGGCAAAAATACCCACCAACGGGTCGGTCACGATATCTAGGATACGAGTCACCGCGAACATGGTTGCAGCTGCCGTTGCTGAAATTCCAAATACATCAACATAGAATTTCAGTAGAAATAGGTTCCAAGTATGGAACAACAAGTTCGCGGCAAAGTCGCCACTACCGTACCCGACCTTTTCCAAAAAACTTAACTTGTGTTGTTGGCTCATGTGCTACTTATACTCCCATACACATCAAATACAGAGCCAACGAGGCCGACTCTCAGTTCGCATCACATCAGCGCTAAACAAAGGTCTCGCGCCCAAATAATCTAAAATTCCCGGTACTCAAACCAATCGAAGTCGGCATGAATACCTTGGCCTGAAAGGTCTTGGCAAGCCATTCCCACAAATGCGCCCGTGAAGGCTGCGTGGAATCGATGTGTAAAGTTGGATGCGTGTTCATCTGACAGTCGGCTACCGTCAAGCACAGGACCTACTTTGATCCACTCCCCCTGCTTCAATGCATAAAAATACTGTAACTGGGCGCCATCAAAATCGGCTTTCAAATAGACGCGTTCAGCGCCAGTGATGTCGATAGGTTCTGCCAACGGATGGTCATAATCAACCCGGTCGACGCTGATTAAGTTGAGAAATTTCTTACTCTTATCGCCACCTAAATCATCGCCATGAATATACAAATAATGGAAATAATACGTATTGTAATAACAGGTTAAACCCGCCATTTGTTGAAAGTTATCTGGCTCGAACTCAACGCAAGTGGCTGTTTCAATGTGGTGCGCTTGCACACGTCGCGCAACCAAGCTTTGGTTAAAACAAGACGATAGCGACTCACGCCCATATAAACGCATAAAGCCGGGACGTTGCGCTAAATTGACCCAATCAGCGGTCATTGGAATACGTGGCGCTTGGAAGTTGATATCAATGGTTTCGTCATCAAAATCAAGGCGCTCTGCTAATTCAGGAAATGCATGTTCAGGTAAATTAGGGGCTTCTACTTTGCACCTCGCTTGACGCCCACCGCATGCCAAATACAACCAGTCATCATCGCGCCATTCCATTTTTTCAATCGCCGTTTCGCGACCAGTGATGCAGTTGCCACGTTCCGTTAGCGGTCGCCCTGTTAGAAATACTGCGTACCAATCGCCATTTTGTGTTTCTACAATGTCGCCATGGCCGGTTCGTTGAAGGTACGCACTCGGTTGCTCTAAGGCCGAAATAATAGGGTTTTCTGGATGAACCTCATAGGGGCCAGTGATGGTACGAGACCGTGCAAGCGTCATGCAGTGCTCATATCCAGTCCCCCCCTCAGCAGTAAGCAGATAGTAGTAACCATTGCGTTTGTAGAGGTGTGGCCCCTCTGTTCTGCCGCGTTCAGTGCCTTCAAAAATGTATTCAACATCACCAACAAGCTTGTTCGTATCTTTGCAGTATTGTTGAAGCACAATTCCACCAAAGAATTTGTCGTGACGGTGATCCACAATCATGTTGACCAACCATGTTTTACCGTCATCGTCATGGAAAAATGATGAGTCAAAGCCGCTAGAATTCAGATATACCGGCTCAGACCAGGGGCCATTAATGTCAGTGGCCGTCACCACATAGTTGGGCGTGTCTTTCCATGGGCTGTCGAATCGACGCACATTGGTATACAAAAGGTAAAACACACCTTCATAATGTGTTAAGCACGGAGCCCAAACGCCGCACGAATCTGGAATGCCAGCCATGTCGAGTTGCGAAACGCGATCTAAGGGTCTATTGATAAGTTGCCAATGAACCAAGTCTTTCGAATGGTGAATTTGGTATCCGGGAAACCATTCAAAGGTCGATGTAACAACGTAGTAGTCGTCCTCCACACGAATGATGCTAGGATCTGGATTGAAGCCTCGGATAATTGGGTTTTTTATCATCGTCATCGTCATTGTCATTTAATTCTAATTATCTGCTTATTCGAATTGACGTACTCACGTCGCTAGTTTTCATCGTCTACACTCCTGTATATACAGGGAGGATTTTTGATTGGGTCAACTCACCGTTCACTTTCCGCAGCAAATTTAGAGGGTTATCGTTTTTCAGAGCACTTGGCAAATACGCATCAGGCAAGCCTTGATAGGCAACAAAACGAGCAAAACGCAACATGGCGTCGGCACCTACACTGGTGGTGGACGCAGCAGATGACGCTGGATAAGGACCACCATGTTGCTGAGAAGGACACACTTCCACACCGGTTGGAAAACCGTTGTATATCACTCGTCCTGCGAACTGCTCTAAACGTTCTAACAACGCGTTAGCTTGTGTCTTGTCTTTGTCGGTCGCATGTACTGTGGCGGTTAGGTTACCTTCAAAACTGTCAGCAACTTGGAGCATTTGCTGCTCGTTGTCGCATTCAACAATCATGGTCACAGGACCGAATATTTCTTCTTGAAGTGTCTTATCCACAAGAAAATCTTGAGCCGAAGTTTTTAATACAATATTGGGCGGTGTTGATGTGTCGGAATCTGAAAGTTCGACTTGATTCAGCCATTTCACGTCTGAGCGAGCAGTGATTTCCTTCACTGCGCGAACAAGTGCATTGCCGATATTGTCATTCAGTAACAGGCCTCGCGGAGTCTCGCTTAAACCTTTGGCTACTGCAGTGTTAAAATCGGCATTGCCGGTTGTAACAACGACACCTGGCGAGGTACAAAACTGACCGGTTCCCATTGCCACAGAAGCGGCCAACGTGGTTCCAATCGCTTCACCGCGCGTGCTCATTGCATCAGTAGCAACAAAAATTGGATTAACACTGCCCATTTCAGCAAATACCGGAATTGGTGTTGGACGCGATGCAGCAATATCCATGAACGCTCGGCCACCACCGAGTGAGCCCGTAAACCCTACAGCTTGAACCACTGGATGTTTAACAAGTTCGCCGCCGAGTTCATGTGTTGCGCCTTGCAACATTGAAAACACGCCGCGGGGCATGTTGCATCGCGTGATCGCTGCATCGAGTGCATGGCAAAACAATTCATTGGTTGCAGGATGAGAAGGATGACCTTTGACGATCACTGGGTTACCGGCGGCCAACGCCGACGCAGTATCGCCCCCAACACTGCCATATGCGAAAGGAAAGTTAGACGCTCCGAACACGGCAACAGGGCCCAACGGGCGCATCATGCGGCGCAAGTCTGGCTTAGGCACGGGCTTACGATCCGGGATAGCGGTATCGATACTGGCTTGAACCCATTGACCTTGTGCCACGATATCGGCAAACGCTCTTAGTTGACCACAGGTGCGAGCCCGCTCCCCTGTCATACGAGGGATGCCCAATCCCGATTCAGCATCGGCTGTTTCGAGCAGTTGATCGCCCAACGACTCTATTTCCTCAGCAATCGTATTTAAAAACTCTGAAATTTGAATATGTGAACATACCCGGTACTCAGCAAACGCAGTTTGCGCTGCAGATGCTGCGGCCTCTAATTCTGCTAGACCACAACTGTTATAGGTTGCTAAGGCTTTGCCAGTCACTGGACTTTTGGACTGAAACACCTCACTTGATGGTATTATCCAACTTCCAGCAATGTAAGACTTTTGATTCAATTTCACCATTGTGGCGTTCTCCATTTGTATCGTTTAACCCAAACGTCACTACGAATAAGTTTTAAAATTATTTTGACCAGATCTGAGCCTGTGTGGCTGCTCCGTTGATCATGTATTTATAAAAGGCCACGTTGCGCTAAGTTTTTCATTAATGCTGTGATACCAAACTCCCAAGGAGCAGCCTTGTTAGACAAAGTCACGGTATTGGTGAGTGTGCCGAGTTTGGCCGAAGAAATGCGAACAACATCGTCCATTTTATGGGTAAAACCTTGGCCTTCACCGCCCCGGTCTTGAGTGGGCGCGAATAAGGTTCCGGTGAACAAAGCAAGGCCGTCTGGATATTGGTGATTGTCTGAAATTGTTTGTGCGACTAAATCCAACACGTCCCGACTAATCTTGCTCATGTCACTACCGTCTTGCAGTGAATATTGATCTTCCGGCCCATCAATTGTGAGTTTTACTTCAGCGCTACGAACATCTTCAATACTAAATGTTTCGTCAAATAGACGAATAAACGGGCCGAGTGAACATGATGCATTGTTGTCTTTCGCTTTGCCTAACAACAAAGCACTCCGTCCTTCAACATCTCTTAGATTGACGTCATTGCCCAACGTGGCCCCTAAAACTTCCGCGTGTCTGTTCACTGCTAAAACGACTTCGGGCTCAGGATTATTCCAGTTTGAAATGGGGTGCAGACCGACCTCAGCTCCAATGCCAACTGACGATAACGGCTGAGATTTAGTGAATACCTCTGCATAAGGGCCAATTCCAACTTCGAGATATTGAGACCACAACCCCTCTTGCTGCAAGATAGCTTTTAAAGTCTCAGCCTCTTCGGACCCCGGTTTAATGTCATTGATGTTATCGCCAATACGTGCGTGGATTTTATTCCGAACTGCAGCAGCTTTTTCAGCATCACCTTCAGCGCGCTCTTCAATGACACGCTCGAGCATGGAACATATGAAGGTCACACCACAGGCCTTAATCGCTTGCACATCAAATGGCGACAAGAAGTAGGCTTTATTCAAATCAGGCATAACAATCGAATTGGCAGCGATATCTTCAAAGTCACCAATTTTTGAAAGTTTGGTCAGATCAACGTCAGACTTTGAAAAATTGTTGTTCAATAGTTCTGCACATGTTGAGCCAAGCGGCGATAAATCGTACACACCATGTTCGGTGATCCATACAGGAGCTGGCCCAGCCACACTGCCAGTCACTGCGCTTGGAAGCCACACGCGTCCTAACAAAGAACCCGCAAATTCGTCGTGCGGCAAAATAGAATTGGTCATTGTTAAATCATCCTTCATGAAGAGTATTTAGCCTTTGAATTTTTGAGTCTGAAGCCCGGTAAAGCCCGGCTTGCAAGAAAACAAACTACCCGCTAAAGGGAACGCTTTAAGTTGTTCGGGTGTCATGCCGCAGCGTGCAGTTGTGATGTACAAGGTATCGAGATTCTGCCCGCCAAAGGTACAGCTTGTGATGTTTGGACACGGTAGTTCGATCACCCGATCAATACTGCCACTGACCGAATACCGCGTGACTCGTGCGCCACCAAAGTGGGCCAACCAAATACCACCTTCTGAATCAACGGTAATGCCGTCTGTGGAACCATCTTTGCCCATATCGAGCGAGGCGAAAATACGTTTGTTTGAAATGTTGTCTTGATGGTCGACGTCAAAGGCGTAAATCACCCCTAAGCCTGTATCATTGTGATACATAGTATGGCCATCAGGACTAAATGCAGGGCCATTGGTAATAATGTAATCGTGATCCATCTTTGCAACTTGATGATCGGGTGACAATTTATAAAGCGCCCCAGTTGTCGCTGTTAAACCGTCATCCATAGAACCCGCCCAGAAATTACCGTGATGATCGATTTTTCCGTCATTAAAGCGGTTACCAGGTTTGTCAGACTCCACCAAATCGATTGCTTTGATAGTACAGGTATTAAAATCTATGGCGGCGAAACCGTCACGAATAGTGGCTATAAAACCACCTTGCTCGCGTTGTGCTAATGCAGTGACTTCGGTTTCAAACGTCCATGTTTTGTTGGTTCGATTTATCACATCAAAGCAGTGAACATGCTTGCGGAGAATATCAACCCAATAGAGACTCTGTTGTTCTGCGACCCATAAAGGTCCTTCGCCCAGCTCGGCATTCAGTTGGCTTTCCACAACCAGAGCGTGAGTCTGGTCAATACTTTTTACCAGACTAAGTTCACTGTCTTGCGTTACATCACTTTCGCGCATACACCACACACTCATATTTAGTCACTTCCAGCGTATTCAGAATCATTGCCGATACCTTCACCGCCCAATCCTAAGTAGCCGCCATCCACTGGCAAGTCAGTACCGGTAATAAAGCTGGCTTCTTGGCTGAGTAAAAATAGTACAGCGCTTGCCACTTCCTCAGGTAAACCACAACGCCTTAGCATGTGGTATTTACCCCATATAGGACCGTACTTCTCGCGGTCGTAACCGGCAGACTTGTCCACTTCACGCGTCCAAATCCAACCGGGGCTCACACTATTGACACGAACGCCCAATGGTGCCAAATCCAAAGCAGAACAACGCGTCAATTGAGCGACAGCGCCCTTGGCGGAGTTGTAGGTCCAACGTCCCGGCTGCGCAATATGAGCTGAAATGCTTGATATATTGACAATGGCTCCGCTACCGGATTTCTCCATGTAAGCGGCACAATATTGGATCATTGATGCAAAGCCCATTGGTCCAACGGTCATTGAACGAACCCACTGCTCTCGGCTTGCATCCAAGCCGGCAGCGGTAAAAGCGAAGGCGTTGTTTACCAATAAATCAATGCCCCCCATATGAGTCGCAGCAGTGTCCACTAATTGCCTACAAAAATCGTCTTCGCCCATATCTCCGTGAACAAATTCAATCTCGGCACCCTTTTTCCTTAACTGTTCAACCGCCTCTTCACCTGAGTCTTTCTCAATATCACTGATCACACACTTGCAACCGTAAGGTATAAGCGCCTCAACGCAGGCGCGTCCAATGCCCTGCGCGCCTCCTGTAACGATGACTCGCTTACCTTCTAATCCACGCATCATTCTTCTCCAAGCAATGGTTCGATCTCGTCGGTTCGATACCATGTTTACTCTTTTAGCACTTTAATTTTGGGGGTCAGGCTCCACTCAAATGTTACCGATATCTTTTTGTTTTACATCTATTGTTAAGTGGAGTTAAACCCTAATAATAATAATAACTTTAAGCCTGTTGAAGCTAAATTAAATAATTGTTACCGTTACCATATAAATTTGAGTTTAACGCGTTTTGAATCCAATATGGAAGCGGTTGCATCAAATCTTTTGATGCATCGACAAAATTGAGAACTGGCGCTGAGAAATAACGAATAACAATGTGAGGGAGGCCTCATTGTCGCCCAAACGCGTCCTTACACATATACCGAAGGGATACGAACACAGGAATACAACTACTATGAAAGTCGTAATTACTGATTGCAATTTTGAATCATTTGACCAAGAAAAAACCGTTTGTAAGCAACACGGATTTGAGCTTCAACTGCATCAGTGCTCTACGCCTGCCGAAGTTATCTCCGTTGCGCAAAGTGCAGACGCGTTACTGGTGCAATATGCCCCAATTACTCGTGAAGTACTCCAGCGTTTGTGCCACTGTAAGGTCGTTGTTCGCTATGGTATTGGAGTCGATTCGATTGATATCGAAGCGGCTAAAGAATTAGGAATCGCAGTGTGCAATGTACCTGACTATGGAATTGATGAGGTTGCAGATCACGCTGCTGCCCTGGCACTTTCTTTGGGTCGTCAGTTGCCCTATTTCGACCATAAAATCCGGCAGCAACAATGGCCTGCTGGTACACCTACCCCATTAATGTCATTTTCTGATATGACATTTGCGATTGTTGGGGCAGGAAGAATTGGTCAAGCGCTTGTTCAGCGCATGCGCCCATTCGGATTCAAATTTGTAGCATATGATCCGTTTGTCAGTGCAAACGATTTAGCCCACATAGGTATTAAAAAGCTCGAACTGGATGAACTCTTTGCAACGGCAGATGTGGTGTCCTTGCATTTACCTTTAATAGAAGCGACGCATCATGTGATTAACGCGCAGCGCCTCAAACAAATGAAGTCAAACGCAGCCCTGATTAACACTTCCCGTGGCGGACTCGTGGACACCCAAGCGCTGGCGATGGCCTTAGAAAAAGGAGAGATTGCGTTTGCTGGCATTGACGTGTTCGAATCGGAGCCGATGGAACAGAGTCATCCTCTTCGCCGATGCACGAATGCAATTCTGACTCCTCATATTGCTTACTATAGCGTGGCCAGTGTTGTGCGCTTGCAACGCTATGCAATTGAAGATGTGGCGCGTTGTTTACTTGGAGAAGACCTGCGTTGCCGGGTGTGTTGATGAGTTGCAGGCAGGTTTTTTAAGCACTTATATCGGCTTTGCAGGTTAACGAGCGATTTGCTCTGCACGTTCCAACACCCGTTCAACTAACCCTTGCTTCAACACATCGATCCACATGCCATCACTAAAGCGTTCGACTATGTTGATATGCGTGAGGATGGAACGAATGGCGATATCGTCGGCACTTTCCAAATGATTGATATAATGTTGCGTTTCACCGGGATCGTAAGACGGATTGCTCCATACTGGCGTGAGCAGTTTCGCCATAAACTCAACAATATTGGGTGGGTAATTAATAGTGCCGCGTTTGGGCACAATAACATCAGCAAGTGCATTCACTGCATGATCATATTCGATCTTGAGATCTTCAACATCTGCTTTCGTAAACATGAGGTTGCTCGCCTTACCCATTGCCTTGCTGAACCAACGCCAGCAGTTGTTTTTGTGTACTCGGAATAATGACCACCTCTTGAAAGTCACTATCGAGAAGATAATTTTCACCTTTGGGAGTAACTTTATACATAATCAAGTCATCGCGAGTGAGCTCTGTTTTGTGAGTGAGTAATCCAAGCTCGAAAAAGGTTTTATAGTCCAAATTGTAAATTTGAATAAAGTCGCTTAAAGCAACAAAACCAGCTGACTTTTTTCGCGCAATCCAGTGACTTCGCTCTGCAATAAAATCTTTAGATAAATTCATTCATACCCTCAACACAGACCCAATATTGGTCTACTCATACATATTATTAATGATGGAAGATCCTTCTCGGTAACCAAATTCTCGACAATCTACACTTTTATGTCATGGCGTTTCTCTGATTAAAATCATGATTGAATAAGTCTTGAAATCGAATTAAATACGTCTTGGCGACAAGATCAAAAAAATGAAACGTCTACGTCCGTTAATGAGAGGTAGGCTAGCGTGCCCTTCACTCATAAATTTGAGTAAAAGACACGGCATGAGTGTTTTAGGGAAGGGAAATTGAAATGCGACTACCGCTCGGAGTTTTATGCAAATCCACACGGGTTGCAATCTGTTCTTTCATTTCGGTGACATGAGAAATCACGCCAATCATGCGGCCGCTCGATTGCAAATCAACCAAGGTTCGAATCGCCAAATCAAGTGATTCTTGATCCAAGCTACCAAAGCCTTCATCAATAAATAAGGTGTCTAATCGGATACCGCCGGCGTAAGCTTGAACCACATCTGAAACACCCAGTGCCATCGATAACGCTGCCATAAAGCTCTCTCCACCGCTGAGTGTCGCAACTGAACGAACTTTGGAGGAATACGCATCTTCCACCTCAAGTTCAAGACCCGAAGCTTTATTCCCCTTAGCGCGCTGCTCTTTACGAAGCAATTGATAACGCCCCTTACTCATAAGCTGAAGACGCTGGCTTGCAGCCATCAACACATCATCCAACAACACGCTCAGAACAAAGCGCTGCAAACTTATCTTATTACCCGTTTTGCCGTTTGCCACAGCGGCTAATGTGCCCACCACACTGTATTCTGTTTCTAACGCGGCAGCCGCTTCGTCGGCCTTCGCCAGTTGCTGATGGGTTTGCAACAACAATGTATGTCGAGTGTGACGCAACTGCCACTCTTGCTCTGCCGATTTTTGCTTTAAATTCGCCTGAGCTACCGCTTCTTCCAATGATGGCACATCTGGCAGTACTAAATATTTGAGGCGCAGTTCGAGCTGTTCCAACTGAATGCGCAGCTGTTGTTTGAGCGTGTCATATTGTTCAACTTCAGCTTGGTAGGATTGGGATTGTTGCTCAAGCAGCAACGCAGCCTCAAAATCAGCCACCGACTCGAATGCCTGGTTAGCAAGCGCTTCGGCAAAAGATTGATCGCTCTGCGACTGCGCGCGTTCAGCGTCTGCCAATTGCCCTGCTGCTAGTTTAACCCCCGTTTGAGCCGCAGCAACCGCGTTGGTGGCTTGTTGAAACGCTTGGCTAAAGGTTGCGATATCGCGCTCCAATGCAGCCGATTCTAGTTCTATTTTGTTTAACTTGGATGTCACATCGGCCAGCGACAGCCTAGGTTGGCCAATTGTTTTAATCAGTTGCTCGCGCCTACCCACTAGACCATCACAAGTACTTTTGAGCTGTTCGTACGCTGTGCGATCTTCATCGAGTTGAGTCCTTAAAGCCGTTTCTGATTGCTGCAACGCCGCCAGAGTGTCACGCGTCAAAGCAAGTTGTTCATGTGCTCTGTGCTGTGCTGAAAGCTGTTGTTTGAGCCCTTCAATTTCTTGCTTGAGCGCATCTGGCGATAAATGAATATCTGCGCCCAATTGATCGTGTAAACGTTGCAACACCATTTGCTTTTGTTTGTATTGCTCGCGTTTCGCTGAATACTGTTCGCGCGCTTGCTGCAAGGCTGACTGCGCTGCTCTATGGTCAGCTTCAGCGGTATCCAGCTCCTGCTCACTGGGCACTGAATGTTCGGACTGCGCTGGGTTCGGATGCGACACACTACCACATACACTGCACGGTTCATTGGGGCGGAGTGCTTGGGCTAATACCGCAGCCTGACCGCGATGCCAAATTAAGCGGAGCTCTTGAAGCGATTGCAATTTTGTTTGTTCGGCTACCTTACATTGCGTACCCGTTTGTTTTTGCGCTTCAAACTGTTGATCCAGGGTCGCCAATTCTTGTTGCGCAGTAGACCATTGTTGGTAGGTGTCCACTGTGACTAGTCGCGCGTCTAACACTTTTTGCGTTTCGAGTTGCCCATCAGACTCTTCTGTGAGTTGTCTAATCGTTGTATTGGATTGCATCTGTTTTTGTAACAGTGTGTCGAGCTCACCTTTGCGCTGCTGCCCGGTGTCAGTAAGTTGTTTTTTAAGCGCTTCCGATTTGGCTAGTTCGCTCGTGATCGTATCTAATTCAGTGAGTAGTGGAATACGCTGCTGCAACTGTTCTCGGTCTACTCGTAGAGCCTGTAGCTCCGCATCGCGTTCACTGTTTTTGTCATATTCTAATTGAGCTGTTGTAAGCTTCTCGGTACTTTGTTGTAGCGTTGTTTGTTCTTGAGCGAGTTGGCGTGTAGCTTTGGTTGTTTGCTCATTCGCCAACTTAAGCGCTGCATGGTGAGGTTGAATGCGTTGCGCTTGTGTATGATTGACCAACAGTGATCGGCGATGTTCAATCTCGTCATGTTGTTGCTGTTGCGTATGTTGTTGGTTCTTTATGTCGTCAAGCTGCTGAAAATCGGCTTGCAATGACATTCCGCGCTGATATTGATTTTGAGTGGCTACCACATTTTGTGCAGCGCCTTGTTTACGCAATTCAGCTTGTTCTAAATCCGGCTTAACCTGCTCTAACTCAAGTTTTAAGTGCTGATCCGAGTCCACACCAGCGTTGAGCAGAATGCCATCGCGGCGATTGCGGTGCTCACTCACTAGTTTTTCAATGCCCGCAGCTTGAGCTTTGAGCTTATCTTCAATTTTACGGTAAATATGCGTTTGGAATAATTGGCTGAAAATCTTTTCTCGATCTTTCGAATCTGCCATTAACAATTGCCTGAATTTTCCCTGTGGCAATACCATGACCTGCCGAAATTGATCCACATTCAAACCAGTGAGTGTTTCTATTTCAGCGGTGGCTTCGGACACCTTCATAGCAACCATCAAGGTTTCAGAGCGTTGCTCATCCAACCGCCAAAGTTGTGCTTCCGGTTTTTGCGTGGTGAACCCATCCCCATTCTTTTTCTGGCGTTGTTGTTCTGGCACACGCCGAATGCGATATCGTTGACCCGCCAATTCAAATTCAAAGGTCACTTCGGTGACCACATCGGCTTGCGCTATATCGCAGCGCATTTGACTGCCTTCTCGCTCATCGCCCGTTGTTTTGCCGTATAGAGCAAAGCAAATGGCATCTAAGATTGAAGTTTTTCCAGCGCCGGTTGGGCCATTAATTAAAAACAGTGGATGCTGACCAAGCGCAGAAAACTCAATGGATTCAGAACCAGCGAATGGCCCAAAAGCGACGACGGTAAGCTTCATCGGTTTCATGAGCGATCCTCTGCGTGGTGAATCTCTTCGATGGTTTGCTGAAGTAGTTCAGTTTGCTGTGGGCTGAGCGACTCACCATTCACTTGCTCAAAGAAATCTCTAAACATCGCAAATTCGCTCTTCGCAAGGTGATCGCGATTGAGTTCGAGTGTATCGGTTTGTGCCAATAACCCAGTGCGCTCTACGTGCATCACATTGGGGTATACTGATCGTAGTTTGCCCATGGCATCTAAGATGGCGGTTTTATCAAGTAAGCGAACCATTAAATAGTCATCTCGATGAGTGTCACTCACTCCCACCTCCAGTAAATCAGAAAGTAAGCCCTCGATGATTCTCACGTCACGTTGCGCGTGCAATGGCAGTAACTCTGTGGTTGCTATGCCCTTTTGATCTAAAGTCACCAAAGTCACCGACTTATTTTGGTGCTGCTCACTGAACGAATACTTCAAAATCGAGCCTGAATAGCGAATATGCGGGTAGCCTTTAAATTGCGGCCCATGCAAGTGACCTAAAGCAACGTAGTTAAATGGCTTAAACAATTCCGCACTCACATGGTCAGCGCCACCAATACTCAACGGACGTTCCGAATCGGACGACTCTCCGCCAGCGATAAAACAGTGACTTACCACAACCTTGGGCAGACCTTTGGCATCACTCTGAATCACTTGTTCTAGCAACACCGCCATGGCCTCTTCATGAGTTCGTGCATCACAATCGAACACATCACGCACCGTGGCCGGATCCGCATATGGCACGCCATAAAACACAGCGTCAGTGTGCTTACCTTTGATCGTAATAGCTGAGATATTCGCCACCAACGGCCCAACGATGTGCAAACCACTTTGTTTAAGCTGCCGCGATGCAAATCCAAGGCGTTCATGTCCATCGTGGTTGCCTGCAATCATAATGACGGGAATGTGGTGCACTTCGATCAATTCGTGTATCACATCGTCCAATAACTTCACCGCATTGGCGGGTGGTATTGAACGGTCGTAAATGTCACCTGCAACCACCACGGCATCGACACGATGTTCAACGGCTAAATCGATGATTTGTTGTAGTACATATTGTTGGTCGTCTATAAGCGAAAAGTTATGAAGTTGGCGTCCGAGATGCCAATCTGAGGTGTGCAGGAATTTCATGGGTGAGCCAGCAATGCCATCGAATAGGTGAGAGTCAGGCGAGTATTACAACAGAGTCACCGAATAGCGACAAGCGTGTCTCGACACTAACCATTTATAACAGTCCACATTGTTTGCACATTTGATGCGAATTTCGTGCTTATTTACCCGGTAACGTAATGTCACTCGTTCAATATGGATATGACGTTTTCATGATGAAATCACTTTGCATAACCGTGTGCACTATCGCTTGTTTGCCTTTCAAAGCCTCAACCACACCTGAGACCGGAACATCAACAGTACCAAGGGGACACTTAAAATTAAGCATTCAAGCGTGCGATAGCCCAAATAGCGGTACCGTGTCGCAGATCAATCTCTCGGCAAAGCATGGGCATTACGAATACAGCTGCACAGTCAATGGCCTTGACCGAAACGATCATGGTTCATGCATCGTTGATCGTGGCCGCTACATTGATCACTCTTTATATCATTCAGAATTAGATTATTTGGCCGTCACACATGACTCCATTGACTCCCTGTGCATTACTAATTTAACGGTCTCAGCGGTGAAATTAGACACGCAAGATGTACCATTTGAAGTGAAAGGCATGAACGAATTTTGCCTAAATTTATGCGATGCAAAGGGGCTTACTACTCGCGTGTCGATCATTGCCGATGCCAAAGGCCAGTGCGAACAGTGGCAATCGCAACCAACCGAAAATGCGTTCGGAGTGTTACAGGCGAAGCAGGCGGAATTTGGGCAGCTTTGGCTTGGCGGGCATAGCAAGGCAACCTACGTGAAAGCTGCTTTTAATCCGTTGTCAGATCATTGGACATCACCCTATTCAGAGGGATTAATCACCGCGCTTAAAAACAATTCAGATACCGACCTGTGCCGCGCCCACACGAGAACACTTTAGTCGGTAGGCGCAGGTTCAAATTCAACCAGATCTAATGCCGATAAAATCGCATTGCCTAAGTGTTTTCGTTGAGCACCGTCTGATGATTGTTGGATATTAATATTAAGCGCGAATGAATAGATTTCATGGTTTTTCTGAACCCAACCAACCCACCAACCAATGTCGGGTTCAGGGGAGCTTGCCCAGCCTGTTTTGGCATACAATAAGCGACCAGGCGCGGTGGGCTGTTGAATGATAGCGGCCACATCTTGCTGAACCTTCACAGGAAATGGCAACTTTAGCTGCGCTAGTTTTGCCAAGTAATGTGCTTGTTCAATGGCGGATATAGCAACAGGGCCTTGAAGCCAAAATTGATCGATCTCGCTGCCCACTTGGGCATTGCCATATGGAATGGCTTCAAGCGCATGGCGCATTCGTTGCTTTCCAATACGACGCGCTAACGCTTGGTACACTGGAACATTCGACACAGCAATGGCATCAGCCAAGCCCATATCTTGTTCCCACACCTTTAAATATTGTGGTTGTCCACCATAGGGCAATTTGTGGTGAACGTCTTTCACCGCTCCCACTGTCAAGCCAATCAAGCTATTCACAATTTTAAAAGTCGATGCCGGTATAAATCGGGTTTCAGCTCGCGCTAAGTTAAACCCTGAATACTGCTCTCGTTGAACGTCATATAATACGAACGTGCCGTCAAGTTGGTATTTCTCGAACAGCGCCGCGACACGAGCATCAGCTTGCCAGTTCAACGCTTGTACCGTGGTAGATAACACAATCAACAGTATGCCAACAACGCTTTTTTTCATGGTCTAGCCTTGAGCTTAAATCATTCAAACAAGTGAAAAATAGTACGCTAAAAAACCTAGCCAACTGAGTACTAGTAATGCCCAAGGTACCCAGTTTTTAGATGCTTCAGGAGAGACAACAACAGATGCTTTAGCGTGTTCTACAGTAACCGCTTGTTCAAGGCCTTTATGCTGCTTGCGTTGTTTATCTCGCTGACGCGCTTTTGCTTTATGCTGTTTTTTGTATTCAGCAATGCCCTTTTCAATGCCTTGAGCAATCAACTTAGTTTGCTCTTTGGTTTGCCCTGGCCGTTGAGTAGACTTAGCCGCTTGCATCGCTTCAGATTTCGTTTCTGGAGAGATAGATTTAGACATATAACCGATACCTATTGAATGTAATGGTCGCTAGCTTACACTTGTTATTGGCAGCGATGCTAGTGCTCCAGTAACGGCGATAATGAAATGTAAAATTCCCGTTGAGAAATTCAATAATTGCTTTTCTCAATACCCAATTCATGTTTTTATCAGTGGCAGATTGTTATTAAAGTGAACACGTTAGAACATGATCATCGAAACTCAAACCGTCGACATCGACACACCCACGGGCGTAATGCGCTGCTATCAATATTCGCCTGTTGCTGAAGGCCAATATCCAGCTATTATTTACTACTCAGAAATCTTTCAACAAACAGCACCCATCGCTCGCGCAGCCGCTGTCATGGCTGGTCACGGGTTCATCGTGTTGGTCCCAGAAGTATTTCATGAGCTAAACCCCAGAGGTACAGTGCTCGCGTACGACGATAAAGGTAAAGACAAAGGCAACGCAGACAAATTTGCCAAACCACTTGAAGACCATGACAGCGATACTGAAGCGATGATTGACTACCTTGACAACCATGCAAAATGTACCGGGCGCATTGGTACCATGGGGGTTTGTATTGGCGGCCATTTGTCATTCAGAGCCGCACTCAACCCCGCGCTATTATCTGCCTTTTGTTTGTACGCCACCGACATCCACTCCAACACGCTGCCCTGCCAAGAAGGCAATGACTCCTATACTCGGGCCGGTGATATCCAAGGAGAGCTTGCCATGATTTGGGGCAAACAGGACCCTCATGTTCCAACCGAAGGTCGGCAAAAAATATATCAGCAGTTGATTGAGCAAGATGTGAATTTCACTTGGCTTGAAGTCAATGGTCAGCATGCATTCATGCGCGATGAAGGCGACCGGTACGATCCGGAACTTGCACTCAAAATGTACCTTGATGCAGTTGCCCTGTTCAGGCGCACATTAAACTAATGGCGCCATTAGTCTTGGGCATTGCTGCGCTAGCGCTGCTTGCCCAATATTCTTGCTATCGACGATATTATTGATACAACCGCCATGGTCAGCGCTCCGGCCAAAATTCCCACTACGGCATTGGTTATTACAGGCATCACACTGCTCAGTACCGAGCCTATATTTGAAATAGAGGCGGCATTGTGATCAATATGGTGTGCCACATCCGCAATCATAGGAATACCATGAACCAATATCCCACCGCCCACTAAAAACATCGCCGCGGTGCCAACTATCACCAAAAACTTCATGAGCTTAGGGGCAAATACAATGAGTCCACGCCCCAACCACTTCTGTAACGATGCATCGCCCTTTTGGTTCGCTTTTGCGAGCAAATAGAACCCTGCGTCGTCTAACTTAACAATTCCGGCAACCAAGCCATACACACCAATAGTCATGGCGATTGCGATACTGGCCACCACCAATATTTGAGTGACAAATACGCTGTCTGCCACAGTGCCTAGGGAGATCACGATGATCTCCGCCGACAAAATGAAATCCGTTCGGATTGCGCCTTTGATTTTTTGCTTTTCCATTGCAACAAGGTCAACATCTTGATCTGAATTTGCCTTAAGACGCTGCAATTGTTGTTCATGTTCAGTACTGGCATGAAACCACTTATGAAACACCTTTTCGAAGCCTTCAAAACATAAAAACAGCCCCCCAGCGAGAAGCAATAGCGTGATGGCAACGGGTAAAAATAAGCTCAGGAGTAACGCCAACGGCACCAAGATAAGCTTATTGAGAAACGACCCTTTAGCCACCGCCCACACCACAGGGATCTCGCGCTCGGCTTTGACTCCCGACACTTGTTGTGCATTCAGCGCTAAGTCGTCACCTAAAACGCCGGCTGTTTTTTTTGCCGCGACCTTGGTCATCAGCGCCACGTCATCGAGCACCGCAGCAATGTCATCCAGTAAAGCAATCAGGCTCAATCCAGCCATGGTACATCCCTATTTGTAGTTATAGTGGTCGTGAATGTGGTCAATACAACATGTCGCAATACGGTTATCGAATACGAGGTAAAAGTACGGTTTCAGCACAAATATCTGCCACAGATTCAAGCCGGTCTAACCATGTTTTGCCCATCAAGTGGTCGTATTCATGTTGAAATACACGTGCTAAAAAGCCGTCCCACTCGGCCGTGTGAACTGTACCTTTTGTGTCTTGATACTGTATTGAAACAGCGGTGGGCCTAGGAATTAAACCCCGGATGCCCGGTACACTTAAACACCCTTCCCATGCTTTTTCGATGTGCTCATTGGTGCCCGTAATCGTCGGGTTTATCATCACTAAGGGAGCCATCTCTGGTGCATGCGGATACCGTTCGTTCGGACGTGAGGCAACGATCATGATAGCGCGTGGATCGAACACTTGCGGCGCTGCGATACCAATCCCATTCGCGGTGGTCATACAGTCTAAAAGCTCAGCAATGAAGGCGTCGAGCTCTGAGTTAAACTGTGTCACTGCAATGGCTGGGGCTTTGAGGATCGGTTCACCAACTTGGGCAATCTGCATGATTTGAAAGTTTTTATACAAATGATGCGATGACTATAGCGTGTGGAAGGTTGTCACGCACAAAACAAAGCTCCAACGTTTCACAAGCCTAAGCGTTGGAACTTCAATTTATGGGTTAAACCCGTTCAAGTTTAATTGGGTAAGATTGGTTCGCCCGCCATTGGCCAACGTAAAGGTTCTCGTCATCATCAACGCACACGCCATGACAATGATTAAACACATCCCATGTGCTCTGCATAGGCTGAAGAACGCCGTCGACGTACATGGGTTCAGTACCGCCAGGATTAGACACCACTCGATTGTCGCGATCGAAAATAGAAATAAAGCCAGAATCATCTGCATTGGCGCCGTCAATATGTGACCAACAGACAGGCGCGTAAAAATGATCGTCTTTAAACACTGCGCCGCCAATATAAGCGCCCGGAGTTGCAATAGAACTTCGGTAATCGCCGTTGAGTGAAAACAATTTCATCACATGATCGGCCCTAGAACTCACAATTAGATGCGGATCAGCAGGGTCTCGATGATCAATGCTAATACCGTGTGTGTTGGTCAGATTGAGATCTGAATTGTGATTATCGTGCCCGCCCCAATGGCGAATATATCGACCTTGGCAGTCATACTGCAGTAAAAAATCTGAGCCATAACCGTCAGTGATATAGATATCACCATTTGCTGCCACGGCTACATCAGTGGGCCTAAACGGTTGCTCTGGTTTATATGCGCCGCAAGTTTGCGGATGACCAATGGTAAAAATCAAACGGCCATCGATAGTGAGTTTCGATACAAATCCGCTCTGCGCGATGACTTTATTGAACGGCGAATCCCATGCATCGGTCGATATGCCATCCCAGTTTCGATTGCTGATCCAACCCGAGTCAACCACATAAATAAAGTCTTCGCCGTTTTCATGCACCACTTCAATAGCATGAGCACCGGGGTATTCCGTTCCCCAAGAGTCGAGCAACTTACCGTCTTTGTTGTACACAATAAAGTTATTGCTTGGGTTATCGGTCACCATAATAATACGGCCACGCGAATCCATCGCAAAATCGTGGCAGTTTTCAACAGCAACATCCTTAGGGTTCAAGGCTCCCCATTGCGTATCTACTCGGTATTTAAAATCATTGTGCCCCACAATCAGCCCATGGGGGTCAAGATTAGACTTCGGCGATAACACGTTTTTAATCGTCACAATATTTACATCTCTTTTGAGCAATGAATCGGTGTTATTCAGACCAATTCAAAATGGCTGAATCATCTATTTTTTCAAATGGGAAAACCTTCGCTTCGTTCTCTTTGAATGGGCGGTTACTCAAGGTGTTGTAAGCACAGATCATCGACCACCGCGGCTCAGACGAGCGGTTTTGGTTCGATTTATGAAGTAAGTTGCAGTGGAAAAACAAAACATCACCGGGTTCAAGTTCAACGTTAATCAATTCATGAGATTTCATGGCTTGTTCAACAAACTCCATATCTGCGCCTTTTTGGTCGCCGGTTTTGTTGTGATCTAAACGCCCTAACTGGTGGCTCCCTTTTAATACTTGAAGACAGCCGTTCTCGATGGTTGCGCGGTTCACGCCAATCATGCAACTCACGATATCCGAACGCAGTAAATAGTTATCTTTGTGCCAATAACCAAAATCCTG
The DNA here is from genome assembly GCF_023703465.1 of Echinimonas agarilytica. Lineage (NCBI taxonomy): Bacteria > Pseudomonadati > Pseudomonadota > Gammaproteobacteria > Alteromonadales > Echinimonadaceae > Echinimonas > Echinimonas agarilytica. Next base: position 183,093 of record NZ_JAMQGP010000009.1, read on the forward strand.
GTGCCATTCCCAAGCACCGCCCACAAACGGTTCTTTCATCATAATTTTGGTGCTGGTGTGATATACCTCTTCACCCAATATCGCTTCAACCGACTCAGCCAGTCGGCGCCCGCGAGAAAACATGCTGTATAAATCATTCCCTGTTTCCTGCCACAGGCAAACTTTGCTCACCGTACCTTCGGCGTCTTTTTTGTGCCACGCGCGTTCGTACAGAGAGTCGTCATTGAACGCTTTATCTTGGAGGCATTTAATTTCCTCTGGCGAATAATGCCCGCGAACAATGACATACCCGTCGCGGTTAAAATCCGATATTTGTTGTTGTGTTAGAACACGGTTGTTCATGACTTATCCTCACTGCTTTGATCGTGATCACCATTACACATAATTGTTTGCAATTTTCCACAATGACACTGTTTAACGCAAAGAAATTTTTATATAAATTTATATTTTGCATATAAATCCACATTAAGCGCGGAAATTGAAGCACCGAGAATACTGCTAGAGCGGGCTATATTACGGTGTTTGGCAAAGCTTTTAATCAATCAAAAAGGCACTATTGATAGTTGATGTGAAATAAAGTACCGCTATGGTTAACCTTGTTGCGCCTGAGCATCAAGGCTCGATCACTTTGTGCATTGAGATTGGAGTAATATCGGAAACCGAGTGCTCGAAATACTGTTCCCTCACCGATTGATAAGCTTCGTCTGCAAAGAAGTCGTTCATCAGCGACTCATTTGGAAACTGAAGCGTGAATAGTCGGTTTACCGGCAAATTTGACGGGCTCTTTAGCACCGCAGAAACCTCAAAGTCGAAGGTAAATTGTCCGCCATAGCGCTCCAGTATGGGCAACATTCCTTTTCGATAGTTCTGATATTCCGTCTTGTCTGTGACAAAAAGGCCTACGATTCGCTCAAAAGCCATGGGGTCTCCGGTATGTTTAGCCCGTAAGGAGATAGTTCGCCTGAACTCCAAACTTTGGCGCTACGGCGACTCAAGAAGACTACTTAAATGAGCATTCGTTGATTGAACCTGCGTCTCTCATCATTTACACCTTACTCAGTCATGTGCTTTGCATGAAACTGCAAATGCTCGTCAATAAAGCTAGCAATGAAAAAGTAGCTGTGGTCATAACCCGGCTGTAATCGCACGTTCAGCTCACCTTTTTCAGGGGCAGATACTGCAACCAGTGAATCTGGTTTCAATTGCTCTTCAAGAAAATCATCCGACTCGCCTTGGTCGACCAGCACGGGCACATGCTTATCAACTCGCTTGATCAATTCACAAGTGTCGTACTGCAGCCATGTTGTTCGATCACTGCCCAAGTATGCCGCAAACGCTTTCTGTCCCCAAGGACATTGAGTTGGATGTGTTATAGGGCTAAATGCAGAAATTGAACGGTACAATGTTGGATTTTTCAAACCAATTGTTAATGCACCATGCCCGCCCATACTGTGGCCCGAAATAGACCTCACAGACGAAACTGGAAAATGCTGTTGAATGAGGTTGGGCAACTCTTGAGTCACGTAGTCGTACATCTGATAGTGGCGAGACCACGGAAACTCAGTTGCGTTGAGGTAGAAGCCGGCTCCCTGACCTAGATCATAACCGTCATCGTCTGCAACATCTTCGCCTCTCGGGCTGGTGTCCATCGCAACAATGGCCAATCCTAATTTAGCAGCCATTCGAAAAGCGCCCGATTTCTGCATGAAGTTTTGATCTGTACAGGTCAACCCTGACAACCAATACAATACTGGAACGGGCGCAGAAGGCGCTGCCTGAGGGGGTAAATATATTGCGAATTGCATCCTACAATTGAGCACCTCAGAATCATGCAAATACTGTTTGTGCCAGCCGCCAAACACCTTGTTCTGAGTGATATTTTCTAATGCCATGCGTCACCTATTTCTGCGCGTAAAAGCCGCACTGAGGACGGTGCGGCGATCTACTTTTAAAATGATTTATTTGTTCATGTGAATAACAGTACGAATACTCTTTCCTTCATGCATGAGATCAAAAGCTTGGTTAATATCGTCAAGACTCATGGTGTGCGTAATAAACTCTTGCAGACCAAACTCGCCTGCCATATAACGATTCACAATTTCAGGTAGCTCAGAGCGGCCTTTCACACCGCCAAACGCACTTCCGCGCCACACTCGTCCTGTAACCAGTTGGAAGGGGCGAGTTGAAATCTCTTGACCGGCACCAGCAACACCAATAATCACGGATTCCCCCCAGCCTTTATGGCAACACTCAAGCGCCTGACGCATGACATTGACGTTACCAATACATTCAAATGAGTAGTCGACGCCGCCATCGGTCATTTCAACAATAACGTCTTGAATAGGCTTGTCTAATAATTGCGGATTAACCAGATCGGTAGCCCCTAATTTAGTGGCGAGTTCAAATTTACTTTCATTAATGTCGATGCCAATAATACGACTGGCTCCGGCCATACGCGCACCAATAATAGCCGACAAACCAATACCGCCTAATCCGAATATTGCCACAGTGTCGCCCTGCTCAACCTTTGCGGTGTTGAGAACTGCCCCCATACCCGTAGTTACCCCACAGCCTAATAAACACACTTCTTCTAGCGGCGCTTCCTGGTTTACTTTCGCCAATGATATTTCAGGCAGTACAGTGTATTCGGAGAATGTTGAACAGCCCATGTAATGATAGATTGGCTGCCCATCTTTATAGAAGCGCGTTGTGCCATCGGGCATCAGGCCTTTGCCTTGTGTTTCTCGAACGGCCTGACAGAGGTTGGTTTTACCCGAAGTACAAAATTTACACTGACCGCATTCTGCGGTATAGAGAGGAATCACGTGATCGCCAACGGAGACGCTAGTCACGCCTTCACCAATCATTTCGACGATTCCGCCGCCTTCGTGGCCAAGAATTGATGGAAAAATTCCTTCCGGATCATCACCAGACAAGGTAAATGCATCGGTATGACAAACACCCGTAGCAACGATTCGAACTAAGACCTCCCCTTTTTTGGGAAGTTGAACGTCGACTTCTTCCATTTTTAACGGCTCGCCGGCAGCCCACGCAACCGCAGCCTTTGATTTAATGAATTCTTGCCCAGGTGAAGTTTTGATTGTCATGTTCTATTCCTCGTCACTACAGCTTTAAGTACAGACGATTATAGCCCTTTCACATTTAACAATAATCAATCATTATAGGGAATCACTTTTACGTATTTGTAATAATAAGCACGTTAAGGAGTCATTGTGGCAAGCTGGGAAGGAGTGAATGAATTTGTGTCGGTCGCACAAACTAACAGTTTTACCGGCGCGGCCAAGAAGCTGTCAACTTCAGTTGCTCAAGTCAGCAGGCGAGTATCTGCCCTAGAGCAACATTTAGGTGTGGTACTTCTATATCGGACCACCCGCAGAGTATCGCTGACTGAAGCGGGTCAAGTGTATTACCAACAGTGCAAACATGTGGTGGAAGGCTTAGATTTGGCCGAACTTGCCGTTTCAGAAATGCAGTCCTCTCCTAAAGGGCTCCTTAAAATCACAGCACCCGTAACGTATGGAGAACAGCACATTGCGCCGCTTTTGCATCAATTCCTAGGCCAATATCCAGCGGTGAATCTAGAACTGGTTCTCACCAATCAAAAATTGGATCTGATTGAATCAGGCATTGATATTGCCGTTCGACTGGGGCGCTTGGACGACTCAAGGTTCGTGGCTAAAAAGTTATCCACTCGCCAACTGCACGTCTGCGCAAGCCCAGCTTATATTAAGCGCCATGGTGAACCGTACACGCTGTCGGAGCTTAGTCACCATCAATGTTTGATGGGCTCAATTGATTATTGGCGTTTCACTGAAGACGAGACAGAACGGTCGATTCGGGTCAATGGCCGCGTTAAATCAAATAGTGGTCTGGCGCTGAGAGACGCCGCTAAACGCGGCTTAGGATTAGTACAGTTGCCGGACTACTACGTCCATGAAGATCTGGCAGCCGGCCACTTAATTGAAGTGTTAACGCACTATCGATGTGAGCGCGAAGGCGTATGGGCGCTGTACCTTCAAAATCGCCATCTCTCTCCGAAGGTTCGACTCTTGATCGATTTTCTTTCAGAAGCCTTGAGCAGTTGATCAATTGCGGCAGCTTCTTTGAAGAGAATCCACCGCCCAATAAACTAACGCATATTTAGTACAACGGTTTGATCAGCAAATCCGTCGGCTTTAGCCGTAACTGTGACAACCCCCTTGATTTTGGTCGATTGAATGATGGCCAATGCGCGCCCGTCCGAGGTGGTTAGACTACTCGCCTGAAAATCTTGGATGTTGTCAGCTGCACCATTATCAACGCCTAACAATGTGGCCTGCCCGTCTATGTCAAAAGTCACGTGAACATCTTCGGTCTTAACCGCCCTACCATTGTTATCAATGAGTTGAACCATCAAATGTGCAACGTCGTAGGCGTCTGCAACGAGTTGCTCTTTATCTGCCGTCAAAGAGATGGCCGAAGGTTTCCCTGCGCTAAATAAGTGCACTTCCTGTTCTTGCCCATCAAAGCCCGCCTTCGCCGTGAGCGTCCCTTTTTCATAGGGCACAACCCAACGCATCACGCGATTACCGCTTTCTGATAGACTTCGTAAGCCCAATGATCGCCCGTTCAAAAATAGCTCAACCGTTGCGTGATTAGACGCCACTTCAACCAATACCGACTCGCCTTTTTTATAGTTCCAGTGCGTATTGGAGTCGCGCCATTTAAAACTTCCCCCCCAGCCATTGGGATCTTTTTGAATCGGCAAGGCCAAGCCCGACATTTCATCCACTGTAAAGCCCGAGCCCTTTAACGGCAACGTGCCCAAAGACAAGTGAGGTTTATTGACCCAAATACTTTTAAAATAGTTCCAGCCCTGCTTTTTGAAACCAGCGAGATCGAGCATGTCACCCCACCCACTTTTTTCAGGCCATTTGTTGTGCCGTTCACCCATGTAGTCAATGCCAGTCCACATAAAAATACTGAATACACCCGGGTGGTCCAGTACCTGTTTCCAGTCACTCCAAAGTCCTGGGTTTTCATTAATGGTGATGTGCTTGTCTGGGAAGTGCGTTTGTGCCCATGGAATTGTGATGTTGCGGTAACTGAACCCTGAAATATCAACTGCATCGGCATAACCAGTCACCAGACTCACTTGCGGTATGATCATATTCGTTGTGACGGGGCGGCTGGTGTCTAATTCTCGCGTCCATTTGGCTAATTTTTCTGCAGTTTCATGTAACTTGTACTTGCCCTTAGCCGACTCGTCATAGCGTTTTTTCAACTCTTCAGGACTGAACTTCGGCAAACCTCCCCAAAAGTTATCATTATCTAGCTCTGGTTTTTCAGGATCCCAATAGCCCGTCACGTAGCGATAGTTTAAGTAAGTCCATTCAATTTCATTGCCGATACTCCACTGCACAACACTCGGATGATTTCTATCACGGAGCATGGTTCGGGTTAAATCACTTTTACCCCATTCTTGAAAATGCTGGTCATAACCTCGAGAGATATAGTCATCGTGTCGATCATTTTTGTTTAACCGCTTATCTTTTGGGTAGTCGAATTCGTCGAAAAACTCGTTTTGAACCAGTATTCCCATTTCATCACAAAGGTCTAAAAATTCTTGCGAGTAAGGATTATGTGCTGTGCGAATAGCATTAACCCCTGCGTCTTTTAGCAATTGTAAGCGGCGTTTCCAAACCCCCTTGGGCACAGCTGCACCCACCAACCCTCCATCGTGGTGCAGACTCACACCTTTCATAAATGTTGGTTTTCCATTTAAGAAAAAGCCTTGATTAACGACAAAATCAATCGTCCGAATACCAAATGGCGTGGTGTACTGATCAACAATCTCATCATGTTGTACAATGCTCGTGATGGCTCTATACATGTTGGGTGTTTCGATGCCCCAGAGGTTCGGCTGTTGCACAACAAGCTCTTGTTTCACCGTTGATTTAGATTGGCTACCCACGTTGACCGTTTGCTTGTGGGTGGCAACGATATTGCCTGTGGCATCCTCAATGTTCGTGTGTAACGAAAACGATTGTTCGTTGCTGTACTGATTACGTACATCAACAGCAATATGCACCCTAGCAGACTCACTTGAAACATCAGGAGTGGTGACGAACGTTCCCCATATTGGAATATGAAGCTTGTTCACCGTCACTAATTTTACATTTCGATAAATACCACTGCCTGTATACCAACGGCTATCAACATATCGGGAATGGTCAACATGAACAGTAAGCACGTTGTCTTGGCCATTGCTGGTTAAATGCGGGGTTAAATCAAAATGTGAGGGAGAATACCCGTAAGGGTTTTCTCCCAACAATACGCCATTAAGCCAAAATGTAGCATTGTTGTACACGCCATCAAACAACACGAACGCACTGCTCGTTTGCATATTATCTGGCGTTTTGAAATGCTTTTGATACACACCAACACCGCCGGGCAGATACCCTGTAGCACCTTCCCATTGATCAGAGAATGAATGCTCAACACTCCAGTCGTGCGGCAGTCGAATGGTACGCCATTGGCTGTCATCTAAAGGGATTGTAGAGGGTAATGTGGTATCGTTAACGAGGGTAAATTTCCAATCAAAATTGAAATCAGTCTCTCGCTCCCAAGGCTGCGCAAATGCATGCCCCACCATCAATACAAAGCCCAACGTTAACCCAACGATTCGATTCATCTTGTTTCTGTCTTTTGCTAAAAAGTCACTAGAAATTTTTACAACCGTTAAGTCTCGCCAATGTATTAACCGCCAAGCCAGAGACAGTTAAATACCAAATCAGCACCCACATTGTTAACAGTTACCAAAACGCGAAAGGGAATACTAAATGATTATCGTGCCCCATTTCTAGGACTGACGATGGGAGTTGTGACATTAAATGAATTAACCGTTTAACGTTTCTGAGACGCGCCCATACAAACTGCAAGCGCCAAGGCGCTATGCGTTGCTGGTGAGAGCCTTTGACGGCCTTGAGTGTTTTACTTGTGCTTATATTGAGTTGGGCAATAGCCTCGACTGACATCTGCCCTACGAAGTTTTAAATGTTTGGTTTCTCGGCCAGACACACGCGTTCGCCATACCTCAAAGCTTTTACGTTTTAATCGACTCCGCATCAATTCAATGACGGCAGGCTCAGCTAAACCGAACTGAATTTCTATAGCCTCAAATGGAGTCCGATCCTCCCACGCCATCTCAATCACTCTAGATTCGCACGCTTTAGTGAGTGTCATTAATCGCACCTACATATTAAAACCACATTGAACAACACCAAAGTTACGTTGCGACCGGCAAAATGGTTCATCAAAACATTGTCTCATTTAGCTTGCTATTCATAGCGCTTGCTTGCGCACCGCAGAATCCTGTCTAGTCTGAACAAAGCATTCACTGATGATAAAGCGATCACCCCCCTCGATTCGACCTTGAAAAGGAAAGCACCATGAGCACCACCAACCCGTATGAACAGTTCAATATCCATATTCCAGAATCAACCTTTCCCGAAGAATCGTTAGACCCAACAGCAGCAAAAGCACTGGTAAAAAGTGAGTGCTGGACAGACGCCAACCCCATGCTTAACTTATCTTCTTTTGTCACTACTTTCATGGAAACAGAAGCGCAAGAAATTTTTGACGACGGTTCATTCAGGAACTTTGCCGACCCAGACATGTACCCTCACACCAAAAAGACCGAATCAAGGTGTGTTAATTGGTTACATGATTTGTGGAATGGCCCACGCGATGCAGAACCTTACGGCGCAGCATGCATTGGTTCTTCTGAAGCGTGTATGCTCGGGGGGCTGGCTCACAAATGGAATTGGCGCCAGGCTCGAAAAGCTGCAGGCAAAGATGCCAGCAAGCCAAACATGGTCACCGGCGGAAACGTTCAAATCGTGTGGAAAAAATTCCTCAAATACTTTGAGGTGGAGCCACGCATTGTGCCGCTAGAGTCGGGGAATTATCGCCTCACGGCTGAGCATCTAGACGAGTATGTCGATGAAAATACCATTTGTGTAGTTGCAATTGCCGGTCAAACCTTTACCGGTGAAGATGATGATATTCAAGAAATCCATGACTGGCTTGATGCCTACGAAGAAAAAACCGGCATTTCTATCCCAATGCATATCGACGGCGCTTCAGGTGGGTTCGTAAACCCATTTTTATATCCTGAGTATAAGTGGGATTTTCGCTTGCCCCGCGTGAAATCAATCAACGCATCGGGCCACAAATATGGTCTTGTACCACCGGGATTGGGTTGGATCATCTTTGCCGACCGCTCAGTGTTCAATGAAGACTTGGTATTTTACGTTAATTACCTTTGCGGTGAAGCCGCAACAGCCACGTTAAACTTCAGCAAAAGTTCGGCAACCGTGTTGGTGCAATATTATCAATTCTTGCGCCTGGGCCGTGAAGGCTATACGCGCATCATGAGAAAAACGCTCGAACACGCTGAATTTATTAGAGATGAATTGGTAGCAACCGGCAAATTTACCATTATGAATGCCACGCAACGGATCCCAGTTGTTGCACTCACACTCGATAAATCTGTAACTCGATATAACGAATTTGATGTCTCGAACAAAGTGCGCGAACGAGGTTGGATTTTGTCGGCCTATTCCATGCCAGCCAATGCGCAAGAAATTAACAGTCTGCGAATCGTCGTTCGACCGCACATGAACCAAAATGTGGCTGAACTACTTGTGCAAGATATTAAAGCGGCCTGCGATTTCCTTGAAGAGCATGGCGGCAACGCGACACCTCCCGCACTACATGCAGCACACAAAACCTCCGCTAAATGTTGATTTGATCATGCCGTCTCTCTAACTCACAGATATCAAGGTGGCAGTCTTTGCCGCCTTGTACTTCAAAGCTGACATACCTCTCAACTTTCAATGTTCAATCCCCTTAGAATACATTGTAAATTGTTAACCATGCGAAATATCATGATAAATCGAACGACGCTTTCTCTGACAGCACTCACCCTCTCCCTGTTCAACACAGGTGCGACTCAAGCCGTCACGTTCAACGATGATGTCGAACTTTTAAAACAAAAGCACCAGCCCATAATATTAACGAACGGTAATAGTCGTTTAGCTGTGCTGGCAGAATATCAGGGCCGAGCAATGGTCAGCAGCATGGCTGGCGACTCTGGCCAAAGCATTGGCTGGATGGACCGGCAATTACTCCAACAAGATCTCAGTAACGTACAAAACCTTAATGTGGGAGGTGTCAGTCGGCTTTGGTATGGCCCAGAAAAAGGTCCTTACGCCCTATTCTTTAAACCCGGTAAAGAGCAGGTAGTCGAAACGATTCACTATCCTGATGCCATGACTCACATCGCCTTTGATGTTGTGAAGCAATCGTCGCAACAAGTAGAGTTCAACAAAACGATTCAACTGACCAATCACATGGGCACAGATTTCACATTTGATGTAAATCGGCGTATTGAGCTATTCGACCGAGAGCAGCTTGTTGAATCGTTAGGGGTGCCAATTCCTCTCGCGCTTGATGCAGTCGGTTTTAGCGCTAAAACACAACTTACTAATGCCAGTACAAAAACACTTTCGCGAGATAAGGGATTAGTCGCCATTTGGGAGCTGGGATGCTTTTATCCCAACGCCACCGTAGCCATTCCTATGGAACCACCTCTAGCTGAAATTACGTCATACTTTACACCGCTCAAACATAGCCACACACGCGTTAAGGGCAATACGGTGTTTTACAAAGCAGATGCCAGTTACCTCAACAAAATTGGTATTCGCCCTGCGCAAACTAAACCCATTATGGGGAGCTACAATGCAGAGCTGAACATGTTGACAGTCGTCAAGTTTCAATTCAAACCGCCGGCTGACGGCACCTATGTAAACTCAGAATGGGTCGATGATGTTGACCCCTATGCCGGTGACGTGACAAACATCTTTAATCACGGTATTCAGCAAGATGGCAAAGCCGGGCCATTTTACGAAATGGAAACTTCATCCCATGCCAGCGAACTATCACCAGGCCAAAGCACCGAGCATTATCACAACACATATCATTTTAGTGGCAACAAAAAGCAACTAAGCCGAGTGAGCGAAGCATTGCTTGGGGTTACATTGCAACAACTTCAGCAGGCTTTTGATTCGCCTTAACCACGATCATTGTAACGGCCTGCACAAGCATTATCTGATCACAGGCCAGCATTTGTAGAAGTGTCGTTAAACGCTAAATTGAAAGCGAGTGGCGTATTTGTAAACTTCGCTCGGCTGCAAGATACACGTTTGATGTGGCCAATTACGATTCGGTGCATCGGGCAGAAATTGGGTTTCTAACGCTATGCCTTGATAGTCCACACCTTCACCAGTCCGTGTTGGTACTCCGCCAAGATAGTTGCCCGTATATAGATGTAAAGCTGGTTTACTGGTATAAACCGAAAGGCACACTTTGCCATCGGCGGAGAGCACTTGCGCCGCGGGAGTATTATTATCTGAAGGCGCAATCATAAAGCTATGGTCGTAGCCTTTAACGCGTTTTTGTTGTTCATCAGCAAGAAGCACTGCACCCACCGCCTTAAAGGTTCTAAAATCAAAGTTGGTATGCTCTACAGCTTCTAAGTGCGCTTCAGGAATACCATCACTACGTACAGGAAGATAGCGATCTGCTGCAATTTTCAGCTGGTGCTGATGCACGGTACCGTGCTCTACATCAAGATTAAAATAACTATGATTAGTGAGGTTTAACGGACAAGGCTTATCAACGTGAGCTTCATAACTGATTGTCAGGTCATTATCGTCACCCAACTCGTAATGCACTTGTACCTGCAAGTTGCCCGGATAGCCTTCGTCACCATCGTTCGACTTAAATTCGTATACTGCTGAGTGCGCAGAATATTGAAGAAGTTGCCACGTACTGTGACTGAGTTGCCCTGCTCCATGAAGATGATTAGGCGCTTGGTTAATCGAGAGCTGGAATGATTGCTCTTTAATCGCAAATTGACCTCCTGCGATGCGATTCGCAAAACGCCCAACATTTGCGCCGAGAAACGCAGGGTTAGACAAATAATCGTCCCGTGTGTCACTCCCAACGACAACTTCACGCATTTTTCCTACTACCGGCACTCGAATACTTGCGATGCTGGCGCCTACATCAACCAACCGCACTACCATTCCATTGGAGTTAGAAAGCTCTAGCCAGTGTGGGGTCTCGGTCATTGCGTAATATCCTTGATTTATTTATTTTAACTATTAAAACAAATAATGACGCATATAGCAGTCAAAGGAAATACATCGAAGATACAAACGAGTCATATATTTGCTATAGATCATTCGATCGCGGCGCGTTGCAACGTCATATTGAGTGCCAAAGAAAATCAGCACACCGTAAACTGTTTACATCTGTAAGTTAAATTAATGCGTAGGGGGTTGTCTAACAGCCGCAATCCACTTGCCTTCCAGGCGTAGCTTCACGGCCTTCAGTAGCATAACCGTCTCTACGCCACCAATCCAAACCGCCTAGTAGCTCTTTCACATTAAAGCCAAGCCGGGCTAAATTTAAAGCTCCCTTAGTCGAAGCATTGCAACCAATGCCGTCGCAATAGCACACATACAATGCTGCTTTATCTAAATGCTGAGTTGTTTGCGCGCTCATTGTGCGGTGAGGAATGTTTATCGCACTCGGGATATGTTGAATATCAAATACTTCAGAAGATCGAGCATCAATAACCACAATATTGAATTTCTTTTGAAGTGACTCGTACAAATCCCAAGAATCAATTTCATACTTCAACTTGTCTTCGTAATACTTGATTTGTTCAGTCATTAAAACCCTCCAAGGTTTATAGGGCCCAATAAAGGTCTAAACCAGACGACCTCACGACTCAACTTGAACGCCGTAATCACTAAACACAAACGCAAGCGTAATGAACCATTCTTAATCCCTTTGATAACGCCCTGACTCCACATACTAAATAGCTATCATTAAACAAACTATGATGTGTAATGATAAACGGAAAAAGCGACTTGATGCGCTTGTTATACGTTTTTGCACTTACTATTTTCATGGCTTCCGCTTAGATTCAACTTGATATCCTTAAGCGTAGGTTTAGCATTTGATATTGCCAAATAGGCATTAGCCAGAGTTTCTGGCGCTGCACAATAATCAACATCTACGATCACTGTTGAAAAATTTAATGACTTCAATTTCTTCTCTAGCTCAGCAAATGTTAGCTCTGTTTTAGAATTGCTAATTAAGTAATTTGATTCTTTTACATAAATAGTGATTACTTCATCTGCAATCGTGGTAAAGGGCATTGATAAAAGTAGTGTTAATGCAAGAATGCTACGCATAAGCCCTCCATGATGTAACGCACCAGTCTAAGGAATCCCCTCATAATATTGATTCCTTTCAATAAGATAGACACGCATAAGGCGATTTGATCGAATTACTTTCGCCAAAAAACAACAAGAACCACACCCCATGCGTGACACGGTTATCTTACATGATTTGCTTAAAAATCAATGCCCTTTAGTCCACAACAAACGACTTAAATCGCTGATGACAGCCGTTCAATCTCTGCTTGATGGTCAACAGCTTTCGCTCACTGAACTTGGGCGTAATATCTCTGGTTCAGTTGCAGCCAAACACAACATCAAGCGGATTGACCGATTGCTTGGCAATGGCGCACTTCATCAAGAGCGACTCGCCATTTATCGCTGGCATGCAAGACTGCTGTGAGGGGCTAATCCGATGCCCATTATCTTGGTCGATTGGTCGATTGGTCGGATGTTCGCGAGCAAATGCGCCATCAAACATTCCGCGCTTCGGTCAGTTTTGAAGGCCGCTCGGTGACGCTTTATGAACGAGTATTTGCCTTTGCTGAATACAACTCGCCGGTTAGTCACAATCCGTTTATCGATGAGTTAGCGAGTATTATTCCTTCCAACTGCTGTCCCTTAGTTGTCACCGACGCAGGCTATCGCAATCCTTGGTTTCGGGCGATTGAAGCCAAAGGTTGGTTTTGGCTTGGCCGTGTTCGAGGTGACGTGGGATTCCGCCCCAAAGGCGATAAACACTGGCATAGCAACAAATCTTACTACCCAACAGCGAATGCCAAAGAGCCATGGCTATTAGCCACCAACTTACCGCCGCAAAGTATGACCTCAAAGCAGTTGGTAAACCTTTACGCCAAACGAATGCAGATTGAAGCAAGCTTCAGGGACATCAAAAGCCCGAAGTACAGCCTTGGCCTGCGCCACAGCAACAGCCGTTGCCCCAAACGATTCGACATATTATTACTTATTGCCATGCTCGCTGAATGGGCCTTGCGATTGCTAGGAATGGTGGCGATTAAACGCAATTGGACGCCACAATTTCAGGCGAACACCATCAAACACAGGCGGGTTTTATCTTTGATTAGACTCGGAAGAGAGGTTAGAAAACGATGGCGGGATTACCCCATCAGCAGCGCCGATATACGGTGGGCTATCGGCCATTACATCAGGCTGGTTCACCAAACGGGGATGCCAGAATTATGAGGGGATCCCCCAGCGCACCAGTAACGGGCACCAAGGTTAACACAACTTTTTGCGCTAAACTGGCTCCGCCAGTGCAAAAAGGTGGGTTAGCCTTGTGTGTCCCGCCCAGCTTGCTGGGCCTTGGTTGACTGGCTTGTTAGCTCTTGGGAGTCCATTCAAGCTTCAATTCTTTGTGATTGACGGTGCAATCCTTTAAGTAAAGGTTGATCAGGTTTTGGTATGGAATCCCATTTGCCTCAGACAGATGCTTAAAATATTCAATCACATCTTCATCTAGGCGAATCGTGATCTGCTTCTTAAGCTTCTTCGCATACGGGTTTTGCACCGATTCTGAAAAGTCATATTGTTCACGCATGTCGAAACCCCTCATATTGCTTACGTTCACGCTTCTCTGCTTTACGAGCTGAGATGATTCGGATCTTATTACCCAAATCACGATAACAATGGCAAACAACAAGCGTGTTCCACTGCGAACTCAGCCCCATAAGGATGAAACGCTCTTCATCCACAGAACTATCTGGATCCGAGATCAAGCGGGCAAATTCATCAAAGAAAACAGATTCAGCTTCTTCAAAGCTAATTCCGTGTTTCCTGAAGTTTGACTCTGCTTTGTCAGGATCCCATTCAAAATTAAATGCACTCATAACTACATTGTAGTTACATAGTAAGAATTACGCAATGAGAGAGCTAACTCCGCATTAAGGTGTGAGCGGCGCTTGGCTATACTTGAGCGAAGCGAAACTGCCAAGCGTTGCGAATCACTCAATGCTTTGTTATACGCGTTGTTGGTCTAGCACCGAACCTCGAGCCAAAGATTTTGTGACTGCCAAGTTTTGATACCAATTGTTGTATACTAATTCAAAGTCTTTCAGAACGACGCTACCAAAATCATGATTTCGATACTGCTTACACAACTTAAAAAGTTGCTGACCATCGCTAATTGGGGTTTTGAAGCGAATTAGAGAACTGTGGGCTGTGACCAGTTTATAGCGACTGTCAATAGTAACCCTTAGCCCCGCGTCACTTAACTGAGTCCTAAGTTCATTTCTGAACTCCTCCAAAGCGTTATTTGCAGGAAATCCTTGAAGCACAATGCAATTGGGTGATGCGCTAACACCGGAATACTTAATTTCTATTTGCTGTATTGTACTCAGAGCTGAAAAAAATATTTCAGCATACTTATGAACATTGATTTCACTCAGTTCAAACTTAGGTACACACGAAATCACTGATAATACAGTAAGGTGCAGTTCATCAAGCGGGTGATAGTACTGGTTGGGCTCTAATTCTCGTACTGTTTCCTGAAAATTCATAATTTCATCAAGAATGAGGCTGTTACCCTGCTTTAAATATGCTAAAGCAGTGATACCCCTTCGAGAGTCATTCGCAACATCTATTAAATGCGAGTCTAGCTCAAAATCATTGTGAGCAGATGCTAGTTCAAACCTTTGCCACATCTGATCGTAGATACTCTGAATCATTATTTCCTCTAAAGCGTATAACGCCCCAAACTAAGGAATCCCCTCATAATATTGATTCCTTTCAATAAGATAGACACGCATGAGGCGATTTGATCGAATTACTTTCGCCAAAAAACAAACAGATAAACACCTCATGCGTGACGTACGTATCTTACATGATTTGCTTAAAAATCAATGCCCTTTAGTCCACAACAAACGACTTAAATCGCTGATGACAGCCGTTCAATCTCTGCTTGATGGTCAACAGCTATCGCTCACTGAGCTTGGGCGCAATATCTCTGGCTCCGTCGCCGCCAAACACAACATCAAGCGCATCGACCGATTGCTTGGTAATGGCTCGCTTCATCAAGAGCGACTCGCCATTTATCGCTGGCATGCAAGGCTGCTGTGTGGAGCCAATCCAATGCCCATTATCTTGGTCGATTGGTCGGATGTTCGCGAGCAAATGCGCCATCAAACCCTACGTGCCTCGGTGAGTTTTGAAGGACGCTCGGTGACGATTTATGAACGAGTATTTGCCTTTGCTGAATACAACTCGCCGGTTAGTCACAATCCGTTTATCGATGAGTTAGCGAGTATTCTTCCTGTTAATTGTTGCCCATTGATTGTCACCGACGCAGGCTATCGCAATCCTTGGTTTCGGGCGATTGAAGCCAAAGGTTGGTTTTGGCTTGGCCGTGTTCGAGGTGACGTGGGATTCCGCCCCAAAGGCGATAAACACTGGCATAGCAACAAATCTTACTACCCAACAGCGAATGCCAAAGCACGGCTTCTTGGTGAGGGCGAATTGGGCCGTAAAAGCCCGATTCGAGCCGCATTGC